>NZ_LR215032.1:0-300000 GCF_900660635.1 Mycoplasmopsis gallopavonis | reverse complement strand
AACAACCTAGTTTGACAAAAAATAAAACTTTAAGTTTTGTCGCTTCGGGAGTTAAAGGTTTTACACTACTAATTTTTCTAGGATTAATCTTATTTACTTTATTTAGCCTAGATAAATTAATTGGTAGTCAAGTAAATACCAACAATAAAAGTTACTTAGGATTTGCTAATTTATTTAATTTTAGTAACTTAATTTTTAAAAGTAGAAACTTTGCAGTTCTTTATACATTAATTATTTTTAATTTTACTTGAATGTATGCATTATATAGTTCGTATCGACTTTGAAGATATTCACTTAAATTTAAGTACACATTATTTTTAATTTTGAGTTTTTGAATACTAGCTTTTATAACTTTTGGTTTTATGTTTTGAAAACCAATTGGATTTGAAACTAAACCAATTTTCTTATTATATGAAGCGGTACCTTTTTTAGTTACTTTATTAATTAATTTTGGTTTAGAATTATTTATTTTTATCAGAACTAAAAAACAAACTCCATCCTAAACTAGGACAGAAAAAATTAACATTCCTTCGAATGTTCATTTTTTATATTTTTAAAGGAGAAAAAATGGGTAAACATTTTACAGAAGAACAAGAAAAAGAAATTTATAATACATTTTTTCAATTAGGCAAAAAGTATGCAATTGAACTTATGTATAAATATGGTGCAAAAGCAAAAGATAAATATGTGAAAGCAAGATTACGAGGAATATTAAAACATTATAATTGTAATATGAATAAAAAACCAAGAAAGCCTGGAACCGGTAGGTCAAGAAAAGTGAAAGAACAAGATATAAATTGAGACATTTTTACACGAGAAGATTTAATTGAAATTGCAAAAAGATATAGAGAAATTACAAAAGATAAATTTAAAACAGAGAAAGTTCAAGAGGCATCAAATATTAATATGGCTTCGTATAAACTTGCTATTTTGTTGTATCTTTGTAGACAAACAATATCCAAACATAAAAGAAATAATTTTGCTCCTAAAAATAAATCCAGAAAAATAAAGTACCAAGACTTGATTATTGATTCATTTAAACAAAATAGATCTAAATATGGTAGACAAAAATTAAAATATTTTATCTTAAAGCACTATAAAATAGACATAAACGAAAGAACTCTAGGAAGATATATGAATGCCTTAGGTTTATTTTGCAATATCAGAAAAAGAAAAAAATTAAAAGAAGTAAAGAACACATCTATCATAAAAGAAAACATTGTGAATAGAGATTATAACGATGTATATAACAGAAATATATATGCTACTGATGTAACATATCTCCCAGCGACAAAAGATGCGATAAACAATAATGTTTATCTTTCAGTAGTGATTAAACATAAAACTAAAGAAATAATTAGTTTTTCTCTTTCCAAATTTAATGATTCAAAATTAATTTACAAAACATTTGAAAATGTTGATTTTGAAAAAAGTTTTATACTACATTCAGATCATTGCTCAACTTATACATCTGATGATTTTTCTCGTTTTATTCAAAATAAAGGTGGAATAATTTCACTTTCAAAAGTGGGAAACAGTTTAGATAATAGAGTTGTGGAATATTGATTTTCAAATTTAAAAACTGAATTAATTAGAGATTTAAATATCAAAGCTATGACTTTGAGTGAACTAGAAAAAGTAATATCTAATTATGTTAATTGATACAACAAATTTAGAATTCAATCATGTCTAAATTGAAAAACCCCATACGAATATAGTATGGGGCTATCCAATTTGATAAATTGTTAATTTTTTCTGTCCTAGTTTATCCTATTTAGTTTTTATTAAAGTTCGTTTTATTAGTTTTGTTTTTAAAGTTTTATTAAGTTTAACTGCTTTTGCTTTACTTTCAATTTTAGTAATTAAAGCAGAAAGTATTGATAAATTATTTACTGATCAAAACCAAAATTACAAAATGTTAGATAGTGCTTTAAACACAGAAAACAAAATGAGCTTAATTTACATTACCTTAATTGTTTTTGCATTTGTAATTGGTTTTGGAGGCAGTTTTTACGCAACATATTTCAATAAACAAACTAAACGCAAATCACTAATTTTAGAAATTTTTGCTTTTGCTGCATTTGGTCTTTTAGCAACATTTATTTATTTAAGTGCTAAAATGCCAATTTCATACAAAAGTGCAGGAATTATTGTTAAATCAAATATCGATCACTTAAATTATGGATTATTCTTTATTGTTGCACTTCTTTTATTAATTTGTTATTTTGCAATTGCAAAATATGTTGTTGATAAAAGAAATCAAATGAATTTTAGAGAACTTTTAATTTCGATTTTTGCTTTCTTTCTCTTTTTAAGTTTTTTAATTTTCGGAATTGGAGCAAATTCTAGATTTAACCAAAATATCATTAGTTTAGGTGTTGTTCTTTTCTTGGTAGGATTTATGATTCTTACTAAAATTATCTTTAAAAGAATTTCTATAAAGATTAAATTCATTCTTAGCATTTGTTTTATTTTATTTGGTGCTATTTTAATTGTTGATGCTTTAGATTTATTAATGAGTGCAAACCAAAATAAATTGTTATCTTCAATCTATTTAACTCTTGACTTACATAGTCTTTTAGTTTTAGTAGTTTTAGCATTTATCTTTGTAGTGATTATTGTTCAAATCGCAAAATGAGCTTATTTATTCTATTTAGTCAAAAAAGTCGAAAAATATCAAGCTCAAAACAAAATAAAGGAGGTTCATTAATATGTTCTTTTTCAAATCAAAACCTAAAAACGCATTAACAGATGCACAACAAAAATATCAAAACACAATTTACCGTAATTTTAATGAATATAAAAATAGTCCGGAATTAATTAGCTATGAGTCTTTTATCAATCAGTGATTATTAGAAAGTAATTACACTAAAAATGATCCAATTGTAGTTGAACTTCTTGAACAAATCAAAGATTATTTAGCTTCTAAAAACGAATTACGTTTTCAAAGTTTTGTTATCTCATTTGATCGCAATTTAAGCTTTAGTCTTGAAAATTTAGTTCCTTGCATCAAAGCTGAAGTTAATTCAAATTTAAAAACACTTAATTTATCGCTTAGTGATAATCCAAATAAAAATTATTTACTTAAAAATTTAAATCATCTTTTAAATTCACTTTTATTAAAAAAACTGGCTGTTGAAATTTATCCTAATTTAATTGTTACTTATAATCAAGAAATTAATAAGTATTCTCTTTTCTTTGGTAAAGAATTTAATTAGTTATGCATGTTAAAAAAATCAATGCAAAATTAAACAGTCTTAATAAATTAATGAAAATTGTCGAATCAAGAAAAAATATTACTTTAATTAACATTTTAAAATTATCACAACGAATTAATCATTTTTATCATCATGCATTAAGTTCACGTCAGTTAATTGAGCAATTACAAAGTGAAGTTGCAACTAATGATGAATTATTTGATGAAGGATTTCTTCGTAAAATCTTAAACAAAACACTTGCTAAAAAACAAAATTCTAATTTTGAAAATTCAATTTGAATTTATGTTACAGAGGAAGAACAATATTCTACTAACTCATATTTTAAGCATGAACAATTTTTAAGTCAAAACATCAAGAAAAATGACTTACTAATTACAATTGGTCAAAGAGCAATTAATTTTGCTTTAGAAAATAAATTCAATGTTATTTTTGAATATCCAGAAAATAATGTTGAAGTTCTTTCGGAAGTACTTCCTAATTTTCTTGAATATTATCTTCAACAATTTTCATTTTATAATGTTAAATTCATTATTAACTCAACAAAATTAAAAGGTAACTTTTTTGAAGTTTTACCAATTAATAAACTTAATTTTGAATTACCGACTAAAAAAGAAATTAATTTAAATTTAAATTTTAAGAAAATGAAAATTTATCCAAGTGTTGATGAATTTATTAGTTCTGAATTAAACTCATATTTAACTTATATTACTTTAACTTTACTGAGTGAATCTTCTTTAATTTATTTAAAGTATAAATTAGTTGCTGAAAATCAAAAAATTCATGATCTTGAAAAGAAATTTAAGCAAATGCGTTTAAAAATGTTGCGTGGAAAACGTGAACTTGAAGTTGAACAATTGTCACTATTAAGTAAGAAAAAAGATTTGTTACATTCTGAGAAGAAACTAGTAGTTCAAGAGGAGCAACATGATTAATTTAAATTTAATTACAAGTAGTGGTGAAAAAACTGCTTTAAAAATTGAAAGTTTTGAAATTAATAATCAATTAAAAGATAGCTGACTTAATTTTAAAAATGATTCAATTTTAAGCTTACCAAAAATGTTTTGTCGTTTTGTTGTTTCTAATTTTCAAGGTCAAAAACAAACTTATTATGCAATTTTAAGAAATGCACTTGCGATTTATCAAAATCAAGAAATTAATTTAAGCTACAAAGGTGAGGTGAAATTTTACTTACAAGAAACAATTGAGAAAAAAGTATTTGAAGCCGACTTAAAAGAGCTGAAAAAAATCAAAACAGAAGCAAAGATGTTGCATGCTTTAATTGATAACAACTTATCATTTCAAGATGTTTTACATTTAAATAATTTAGAAAATATTTTATTTGATAAAGAAGCTGAAGTGAATTTTTCATTAGTTAGAAAGGAAGTGCAATGAAACTCAGAAGAAAATATTTAAATTTAATTTTAGGTTCTGCTAGTCCGATAGTTGCTCTGCCTTTTGCTATTTCAGCTGGTGATTCAAATTCAACAACAGAAAATAATTCAAACTCAAATACTAATACCGGAAATACTACAACAGACGGTAATGCGAATCCTGCTCAACCAACCAAACCAAAAACAGTTGATAAAGATTTTCCAAAATTTAAAGATGAACTAGCAAAAATTCAAAATACAAAGCTAGGTGAAATTATTGACGCAAAAGTTAAAGAACTTCGTAAATTAGCCGGAAATCTTTTGAACTTAGATGACGAAACAGTTAATAAGAATCCACAAACAATTGTACAAGCTGTTTATCTACAAAAAGTTGCTGATTATCTTGAAAAACAAAAAGCAGAAATTATTAAAACACCAGATCAATATGGGATAGATATTACTTTCCCGAAAGTTTTAGCATATAACGAAAAATTTTATGAAGCTAATATTGGTTATGATGGAACAAATTATTCAAACACTAAGTTCGGAATTGAAGCAGGCACAAATTATGGAAATTCAGAATTTTCAAAAGGAGAAGTCGAATCAGAAAGCATTAATAACTTAACTTTAATTGAATTTCAAGACAAAGTTAATGGTTATTTTGATCAACTTTCAGCAAGCTTTTCTGATATTTTTTACAATGATCAAGATGTACCGGTTTTAAAAATTACTGATGAAGCAAATGCGAATAAATATGCTTTAACAACTTTACAATTTAACGAAAATCATGATGGTGTAGAAATTACTTTACCAGAGAATTATAAAAGTTGAAATGAGTATATTCGTGAAAAGATTTTACATCGTTTTCTTTCATTTGACTTACTTCAAAATTCAAATGATCAAGATGATGAAGATAATGTTCCAACAGTTCCAATTATCGATGAGCCAATTGAAGATCCACTTGAAAACACAAGTGAAATTCAAAATGTACCAAATCTGAAACCATTTGTATCATATGAATTTTATGATTCATTAGTACCAGAAAATTATCAAACTTTTGTTGATGAATCACAAAACAATCCAATTTTTACAAATAATAAATTTAAATTTGCTAACTCTATTTTTACTCGGTATGAATATAAAATCTTAGACCTTAGAGTTGAAGGTGGAGTATTGCTTGCAAATGTTCAAATTAAAGATCGGATTAATACAGAACTTCAAAGAACTTACTCAACTGCTGTTGAAAAATTCGCAACTAAAAAATACACAAAAAGTGCTGAAGCAGCTTATGACTTACTTCAAACAACTTTCAAAAAATTCTATGATGCACTAGGTATTGGCGAAACTATGCGTCTTAAAAAAATCGGAAGTGATACTGTTATTATGGCTGTTTACAATATGATTGTTGAAGCTCAGAGATTAATTGACTTACCAGAGTTCCAAGAAAAACTTAAAAATTTAATTACTCTTTATCAAGATACAGTTCAAAAACCACAAGTAACAGATTCTAATTATAAAAAAGCAATTTTAAATCTCTTTTTAGGTTCACTAGATCGGATTAACTTAGATTTTGAAGATGTTATTTATGGTTACTTTGAATATCTTTCTGAATCATATCGAACTTTATATAGTCGTTTCTTACAACTTTTAAATTCTGAAAGTCGTCAAATTGCAATTAAAAATAATTTCGCTTACTTTAAATATGATTTAAAAGTTTATGAAAAAGGATTTAATATTATCGAAAAAGATATTGATTTAATTAAAGGGGTTAATAACTCACCTTATTTTACAATCGAAGAAAAATATAACATCTTATTACTTTTTGTAACACAAATTCAAAAACTTTTAATTAATTTAAGTGTTTTAAGTATTGATGAAGTTCTTGCTCAGCCAGTTGGTGATAATCAAAATCAAGAACTTGAAGCTAAAAAACAAAGCTTTAATAAACTAGGACAATAAAAATTAACATTCCTTCGAATGTTAATTTTTTATATTTTTAAAGGAGAAAAAATGGGAAAACATTTTACAGAAGAACAAGAAAAAGAAATTTATAATACATTTTTTCAATTAGGTAAAAAGGATGCGATTGAACTGATGTATAAATATGGTGCAAAAGCAAAAGATAAATATGTGAAAGCGAGATTACGAAGAATATTAAAACATTATAATTTTAATATGAATAAAAAACCAAGAAAGCCTGGAACCGGTAGGTCAAGAAAAGCGAAAGAACAAGATATAAATTGAGACATTTTTACACGAGAAGATTTAATTGAAATTGCAAAAAGATATAGAGAAATTACAAAAGATAAATTTAAAACAGAAAAAGTTCAAGAGGCATCACATATTAATATGGCTTCGTATAAACTTGCTATTTTGTTGTATCTTTGTAGACAAACAATATCCAAACATAAAAGAAATAATTTTGCTCCTAGAATTAAATCCAGAAAAATAAAGTACCAAGACTTGATTATTGATTCATTTAAACAAAATAGATCTAAATATGGTAGACAAAAATTAAAATATTTTATCTTAAAGCACTATAAAATAGACATAAACGAAAGAACTCTGGGAAGATATATGAATGCCTTAGGTTTATTTTGCAATGTCAGAAAAAGAAAAAAACTAAAAGAAGTAAAGAATACATCTGTCATAAAAGAAAACATTGTTAATAGAGATTATAATGATGTATATAACAGAAATATATATGCTACTGATGTAACATATCTTCCAGCGACAAAAGATGCAATAAACAATAATGTTTATCTTTCAGTAGTAATTAAACATAAAACTAAAGAAATAATTAGTTTTTCTCTTTCTAAATTTAATGATTCCAAATTAATTTACAAAACATTTGAAAATGTTGATTTTGAAAAAAGTTTTATATTACATTCAGATCATTGCTCAACTTATACATCTGATGATTTTTCTCGTTTTATTCAAAATAAAGGTGGAATAATTTCACTTTCAAAAGTAGGAAATAGTTTAGATAATAGAGTTGTGGAATATTGATTTTCAAATTTAAAAACTGAATTAATTAGAGATTTAAATATCAAAGCTATGACTTTGAGTGAACTAGAAAAAGTGATATCTAATTATGTTCATTGATACAATAAATTTAGAATTCAATCATGTTTGAATTGAAAAACCCCATACGAATATAGTATGGGGCTATCCAATTTGATAAATTGTTAATTTTTTCTGTCCTAGTTTATTAAAGAATCTTATTTATTGGTTAAAAATACCTCTCCTGTTGGAACTAAATCAAAGAAAAATGCACTTTTAATTCCTGCGACAATTTCTCTATTTATTGTATCGTTAGGAACATTACTTTCTGCATTAATTATCAAATTAAAGAAATCAAATAAAATCAAATTCAATAAAAAACTTAAATGAGCAATCGCTGGAATTTCAATTTCAACCTTGATCGGTGCAATTGCTTTACTTATTACAATCATTTTAGGAGGAATGTAATGAAAAATCCTGTTATTACAGCTATTTTCGATTACGTGATTGAGTTATCGGGAAAATATAATTACAAACAAAATCAAATTTTCAAATTAAAAAATAAAGACTTAGAAGTTCATATGTTGTTAATTTCTGCAACAGGAGATAAAGCATATTGCCTTGCAAGTAAAGGTCTTGGTGAAATTATTGTTGGCCAAGAAGTAAGCGAACTAAAAGCAAGTAACTTAGCAAAAACACCACTTGATGTTTATGGGAAAATTATCGACATCAATTCACAAGTTCTTTTCCCACAAGATGCAACCTTAGGAAGTGAAAGCTACCAAGTTGAACATGAAATTTTTAATTCAAATAACAAACTTTTAGATTTCCGTCCATTATCAGAACAACTTTATACAGGATACATTAATATTGATCTTTTAATTCCGATCGGAAAAGGGCAAAGAGAATTAATTATCGGTGATCGTAAAACAGGAAAAACATTTATCGCATTAAATACAATTATTAATCAAAAAGGTAAAAATGTTAAATGTATTTACGTTTCAATCGGTCAGCAAAAAGAACAAGTGTCAGCTGCTTATAAAATTTTAAAAGACAATGGGGCTTTAGATTACACCTTTATTATTGACGCTTCTTCAAGTAGTCCATATGAACAATATTTAGCACCATATGTAGCGATGGCTCATGCTGAAAATATTTCAATGACAGATGATGTTTTAATTATTTTTGATAGCTTAACTAACCATGCGAATGTTGTGCGTGAAATCGCCTTATTAATTAACAAACCAGTTGGTAAAGAAGCCTTTCCAGGTGATATGTTCTATACTCACTCTAAATTATTAGAAAGAAGTGGGAAATTTTTAGGAAGAAAATCAATTACAGCCTTACCGATTATTCAAACTATTGAAAATGATATTACATCATTAATTGCTTCGAATGTTATTTCAATTACAGACGGTCAAATTGTAACTAACTCGGATTTATTTGCATCAGGAAAAATTCCGGCTGTTGATATTCAACTTTCTGTAAGTAGAATTGGTGGTAATGTTCAAAAACCATATATTGCCAAAGTAGCTTCTGAAATTGGAAAATTATATAAATCATATAAGCGTCAAATTAATTTAGCTTCATTAAAATATGATTTAAATGATAGTTTAAAGACATTATTATCAAATGGTGCGATTGCAGAAAGTATGTTTATTCAAAAAGGTGTATCAAGTTATTCAGAAGAAGTAATGTTTTTAACTTCAAAATTAGTAACTTGAGGAATTTTAAACGGAATTAGTGATATCCAATTAGCTTTAAAATTTATCGATCTATTCATTCATCATGATAAATTAGCTTTCCAAATTTTCCAAAATTTATTAGCTAATAAACAAAAAAGTGATGAACTTGCTCGTAATTTCTTCAAGTTTGCACTCTTTGAATTTGCAAAAGCAAATAATTTAAACTGAAATATTGAATTAAATTCAAAAGAAGAATTTACACCAATTGATCATGAATTAATTAGTAAAATTTCAAAATTATTAGTGGAGGTTAAATAATGAGTGCTAAATTAACTAAAATTTGAAGTGACGTAGTTGAAGTAACTTTTGAAAAAGAAAGCTTACCTAAAATCAATGTCGTTTTAAAAACTAAAAATGATACTAGTGTTCTTTTAGTGAAAAAAATCATTAATGAAAATCAACTTTTAGCAATTATTGTTAAAAGTGATGAAGATTTAATTATTGGACAAGAAGTTTATTCAACAGGTAAATCATTCCAAGTTCCAATTGGAGATAAAGCTAAAGGTCATGTTTTTAATGTTGAAGGTCTTTCATTAACTAATCCTGATGCTAAGTTAGATTATGTTGAAATGGATTCAACAATCACAGTTAATAGTGACTATTCATTTAGACCGGTTGTTTTAGAAACCGGAATTAAAGCAATTGACTTTTTCATTCCGATTCTAAAAGGATCAAAAATTGGTATTTTTGGTGGAGCTGGAGTTGGTAAAACCGTTTTAATGAAAGAAATTATTTTTAACCTTTCACAAAACCAAGAAAGAACCTCATCTATTTTCATTGGAGCTGGAGAACGTTCAAGAGAAGGGGTTGAACTTTTTGAAGATTTAACTAATTCAAACTTAATGAGCAACTCAACTATGTATATTGCTCAAATGAACGAAAGAGCTGGTTCAAGAATGTCAATTGTACCAGTTGGTATTACAGCTGCTGAATATTTAAGAGATTCAAATAAAGAAAATGTTTTATTATTTATTGACAACGTTTTCCGTTTCTTGCAAGCTGGAAGTGAAACAGCTGTTTCACTTGATAAAAAGACATCAATTGGTGGATACCAAGCTACTTTAAATACTGAAATTTCAGAAGTTGAAAACCGTTTATTCACAAACGAAAATGGTGCTATCACAAGTTTTCAAACTGTTTTCTTACCAATGGACGACCTTTCAGATCCATCAACAGTTGCTGTTTTCAGTCACTTAAATGGATCATTAGTTCTTTCTCGTGATGTTGCTTCAAAAAACATTTATCCTGCTTTTGATCCACTTGAATCTTCTTCAAATAGTGTCGATCCTGCAATTATCGGAGAAAGACACTATAATGCTATTGTGGAAGTTAAAAAAGTATTCCAGAGATACAAAGAACTTGAAGATGTTATTTTAATTCTAGGTATTGATGAACTTGATGAAGATTCTAAAATTATTGTTAAGAAAACATTACAGTTACAAAACTTCTTTTCACAATACTTCTTTATGACAGAACATTTTACACATGAAAAAGGAGTTTTTGTTCCTTTAAAAGAAACAATTAAGTCTGTTGAAAGAATTTTATCTGGGGAATTTTTAGAAGTTCCTGCTCATGAATTTTTATACATTAAATCTGTTGATGATTTAAAAATTGAAAATTTAGATAAGGAGTAATTATGAAAAAAGTAAAGAACAAGTTTTTATTACTTTTTGGACTAGTTCCATTTGCTACGGTTTTAGCTTCAGGAGCCTGCCAACCTGCAATCAAAAAGGAAGAACCTAAACCAGTTAATCCAGGAGATAATGAAAATGGTGGAAGCAATGAAAATGGAAGCGAAAACCAAAATGGTGGAGGAAGTAGTGAAAACCCAGGTGAAAATCCAAGCAATCCGATTGTAATAGATGAGGATACATTACATATTACAACAAACGATCTAAAATATAGCATAACACCAGAAAATGCAAAAGTTATTAATGAATATGTAGATGATGAAGTTGATTATTTCAATAGATTAGCACAACAATTTCCTCCTAAAATTGCTCAAAATTTCAAAACTCAAAATATCCAAATCATTAACGCTTTCAATGAGCAATCTAAAAATAGTTTTCAACCTTACTACATTGATTCTTACTTAAAAAATTATTCATTACCATCAGGAAATAACAAAATTAAAATCAATCCTATTCGAGGTACTTTTAGACAATACTACCGTAAATCAACACCAGGTGATAGAGGAACAGCGAGAAAATTAGCAAATGAAAATTACAAGCAAATTGCTTTAGAGTCTTATTCAATTATTTTTCATAATGACAATGAATTAATTAAAAATGATCCAGAACTTAAAAAAATGAATGTAAGTTCAAGTCAAAATTTCTTAGGTACTGCTTGAATTTTAGATTACCAACTTGATGAAACAGGTAAATATCCAACTAAGTGATATCTTGCGACAAACTTACACGTTGCAATGCCTTTCAAAAAAGTAGCCGGAAGCAATGATCCTTACTTAAATGAACCAAAATTAGAAGAAGAATTAAATGCTCAAAAATCATTGTTAATTCGTGAAAAAGAAATGGAAGAAGAATATAAACGTGATCAAGCATTAATCGAAAAATATAAAAAAGAGCAAGGTCCTAATTCTACAAAAGCAAAAGAATTAGAAAAGAAATATTCTACAGCAGATTTAAACAATCTAAGTCCATACATCATTGAATACAACAAAATCAAAAAGCAAATTAAACACATTGCGGATGAATTGCAAGGTAAAACAGTTAGTGTTGAATTAAATCATTTCACAAAATCAACACCAATTAATAAACTTTTAGAGACTACAAGCATGGATCCTAGTGTTGAAAAAATTTCTTTAGATCCTTCACAAGTTAGAATTGTTTACTTGGGAACAAACTTTTTAAGTCAATCACCAAAAGATTATCTTTCAAACCCGGAATTCCAAGGTGTTGAAGAAATGGCTGATTTTGCAGTTTTAGAAATTGATTTTGCAAAACCTAAGAGTGCAGATATTAATGCTGTTATTCGTAAGCAAATTACAGGTGGAACAAGTGAAGAAACAAAATACACAGATTATCATGAATTAGCAAAACAAATTACAGCAGGATACGCAGATTTACCTAGCGAACAACAGTCAAAACCTGCAACTTATAATGTTTTAACTGACTATGATAAATTAACTAAAGAAAAAGTAAATATTAATATCGATGGAACTTCAAAAGCAATTTCTAGAATTAATGTTAACTTTTTAGCACTTGGTTTCCCAAATGCAGATTCTGATCATACAATCAATCGTGATGCACTCCCACCAGCACAAAAAGTAACTTTAAAATTTACTTCTAGTTTATGAACTAATAAATCTTCTGATCCATCAAAAGGTATTGCTGAATATGGATATGGATTATCTAAATCATTAGCCTTTCGTAATTTTGTAGATAAACCAGGGATTACAGATATTACCATAACTTCTCCGTTAATTAAAGCGGAAACAAATGAAGCTTTTGATGTTTTAAATTTACGTGATAAAACAAGTCAATATCAAGGAAGATATTACATTAACTATGGTTTAGGTTATGTTCTTAATAGCTGACAACCAATGGCCGGAGCTTCTGGAAGTAGCGTCAGAGATATGTACAACAACATTTTGGGTATTTCTTATGCAACAGCGGATGCTCAAGGAATTTCGCAAGTATCACTTGCACAAGCTTTTAGAAGTAATGGACACAATTACAATAATCAATATGGTAGCTATAATTTAGAACAATACGATCTTATTTATGGTGGAGGTAAATACCAAATTTCTTCTTACCGTGAAAAATTAATGCAAATTTATGGTGGAAATTACAAAACAAAATTATTTAAACAAGGAACAAGTGTTATTCCTGAAGAATACAAATTTAAGGACTAACAATGCGTAAAAAATATAAAAAAATTTGATTAGGATTAATAGCAACTTCAATACCTTTTATAGCAACTTCTTGTTTCCAAAGTGTTTCTAAAAAAAATATTAATGGTTCAAAAGCAGATTTACCTTCTGACTTTAATATCATGGAAGTTGTGAATAAATTAAAATCTGATATTTATGAACTAAGAGATAAAATTGATCAATTAATTGAATTATTTGTGCAATATAATAAGTCACTTCCGGAATTTAGTGAAAAAATTAATAAATCTAAGCAAGAAAAAGAACAAATTGCAGTTAAAAAAGAAGAGTTAAACACTAAATTATTAGAATTAAACGAATTAATTAAAACTAAAATTAAACTTGCAGAAACTAAATCTTCAAATTCTTTAGAGCGTGAAGTTGTTAAAAAATTAAAAATTGAGGTTGACAATTTTGAAAACTTTCAAACAAATAATCAATCTTTAAAAGCTTTATTTTTAGAAATTGTTGAAAAAATCAAAGAGCGAAAAGGTGTTAGAGAAAAATTAAATGAAATTGATCAAGAATTTAATAGAATTAATAATCAATTTATTTATGCAAATTCCGAAAGAACCAATCGTTTAACTAAAATGCTTAGAATTGGTAATGAATTAAGGGATTATGAAACTGAAATTATTCAAAAAACTCAACTTGCAAAAATTTATGGATACGAAAATAATCTACCAACTATTCAAGTTGTAAGTTCAATTGAAAAAACTTTAAAAGATTTACCTGATTTTCCAAAAAAAGAAACTCAGCCAAAAGAAGAACCACCACTTGATCCGCTTCCAAATCATGATCCTACACCAACAGAGCCTCATGTTAATCCACAACCTCAACCACAACCTCAACCACAACCTCAACCACAACCTCAACCACAACCTCAACCACAACCTCAACCACAACCTCAACCACAACCTCAACCACAACCTCAACCACAACCTCAACCACAACCTCAACCACAACCTCAACCTCAACCAAATCCTGAACCTACAATACCAACTTTCCCTGGTTTTCCAAACTTTCCTATGTATGATATAAAAACCCATACATACCCAGAGTTTGCTTCACAATTTGAAGTAGTTGATCCTACAACAATTTATAAAGAAATTTATGATAGAACATTTGCCATAAAATATGATATTCTAGAAAATTCTTCAACAGGAAACACTCTTATTAGAGATGTTTCGCAAGGAACAGCATGATTAATTGACTATCATAGATATGAAGGTAATGGACAAGAAAATAAATATAAGTTATTTTTTGCAACAAATATGCACGTTTTAGATAAATTTTCTAATACTTTATCAGACGAGCTTTCTAAACAATTAAATTATGGAGATCCGTCATTAAATAAATTATCAACATTTAAATTAGGAAAAACGACAAATTATCCTTCTAATTTTGATTCAATTCCAAATAATTCTTATAAAAAACACATTCAAGAAAAAGGTGGAACTGTTGAATTTGTAGAAAACTGATCTTTAGGTGCATGGGAAGTCAAAATGGTTTTTGCAGGTTTAGACTTTATGAATAAAAATATTTATGATTTAAATCGTGTTGCAGAGTATAAAAAAGATTATAAGGAAAAAATAAGTGAACTTAATAGCAATATTGCTTCTCCGGAAGATCATGAAAGATATCAAAAAATGATATCTTATGTTGATAGTATAGATTACATTCCTTATTATGTGGATTTTGGTATTTTTGAATTAGATGTAGATTTAAATGTTCTTCAAGATGATTCAAAAGCAAAAGGTTGAATTCAAAAAGCAATCGCTGCGGTTGATTCATATGTTAAAAGAATGAAAGAAAAACGTAATCCAAACCGCAAAACAAGTGATTATCCTTTTATTGTTGCAGATTACATTTCAAAAGGTAAAAATTTATTAGCTTCAAGTGATTATTATGGTCAATATGATAATATTTCACTACCTAATATTAAGAATATTTATATTGGTGGATATCCACAATTAAATTCAAATACAAGTGCTCATTGAATGCAAAATAATCCACTTGAAAGAAATAATGAAGAAACTTCATATTTTAGATCACCTGAGAATAAAAAAGCTTTTAGTTATTCAACTAATGATTTTGAATCAAAAGTTTTAAATGATAATGTACAAATTTATACAAAGGTATGAAACCGTCCGTTACTTAGTTTTTATGGTTCTAATCAAAACATCAAATTCTCTTCACTTTATTATGGAGCATCAGGTAGTGTTGCTTATAATGAATTTGGAGAAATAGTTGGTATTTATAACAATGTAACAGGAGATGTAAACTATGGTGATCTTATGAAAAATGCAACAATTGCACCACTTGTGCAATCAGTTGATATAAGAAGCGAATTTAATAGCAATATCGTTTATGCTTATAACTTAATTGACGGAACAGATCAATTGCGTTTTCCAAAACAAACACATTCTTATAGACAAAACCTTCGTTTAATTTACAAAGGTGAAGAAGGTTTTGGAGATCGAAGTAAAAAAACAGCACTTTTCCCTGAAGGATTTTAGTGCTAGAAACACCTTAATAATTTAAGGTGTTTTTTAATTAATTTTTATATCATTAAATCCTGAGTTTCCAAGTTGGAAGCTCTTTTTTATACCTTTTACCTTATTACTTATATACATAGTATATAAGTACAATTTTTAATTATTTTAATTTTTTACAATGATTACAATGATAATAATGTATAATATAAATATGAGCAACTACATTTTGTATAAAAGAAAAAACCCAAAAGGGATTTACATTGCATTAGGAATATCAAAAGGATACGGTAAAGGGATTGGGAATTTAGTTGGATTAGGTTATTGAGAAGAAATTAAAGAAAAATATTCTCTGCAAAACATCGATGATTTAAAACCAATTGCTAGATTGGTTCCTGTTGGAGAAGATAAAATTGAAGTTAAAACCAAATTTTTCCAATTACTTAACCCAACATCTGTCGAAACAAATGTAAAAAACGTTGGTATTGAACTTATTTATAAAGTAATTAAAGAACTAGATTTATTTAAAGGATTACCTAAAACTAAACACAAATCTTTAGAAGAAGTATTAGAATTTATTGTTGCAACAAGAATAATTCAACCAAGAAGTTATATTTGTCAATACAAAAACAAAAATGATTTTTTACATAAGATAGATGTAAAAAAATCTTCAATTTATAACTATTTTGATACTTTTTTAGAATATAAAAATACAATTTTAGTCAATATTTATAACAAAATGCAAGAATTGACAACTAGAAACACAAAATTAATGCATTTTGATAATACAACTGTTTATTTTCAAAGTTTTTCAAGAGATGGTTTGAGACAAAGAGGTTTTTCTAAAGATGGAAAGCATGATGAAGATCAAATTGTTGTGGCTATGGCAGTTGATAATAATGGTATTCCTTTTCACTATAAAGTCTTCGAAGGAAATACTGGAGATTCTAAAACTCTTGTGAAATTTTTAATTGAAATGCAAAGAATTTACAAAACAAAAGACACAATAATAGTTGCTGATAAAGGTATTAGTCAAAATGCAAATTTAAGATATTTAGAACAAAAAGGATATAAATATATAGTACAGAAACGTATTGATATTCTTGGAAAAGAAGATAAAGCATTTATAGTAAATGATCAAGGGTTTGTTCAAGAAAATGATTATTTTACTAAATCTAGATTCGTCCAATCTGTTTGAGCTAAAAACAAAAATAAAAAAAGATATAGCGATACTTTTAGAAAACAATTTGTCTATTTTAGCCCTTCAAAACAAACTTTAGACAAAATAAAAAGACAAAATCTTATTAATAAATTGGAGAAAAAGTCTATTAACGGTGAATTGCCATTAAGTGCTTTGGTTCCTGAATATAAGAAAAAGTATATGGATGTAGATGGTAAAACAGTCGGAAGATTAAATATCGAAAAAATTAAAAAAGTAGCTAATGAAGATGGCTTTTATATGATTGAAACCAACATAACAAACATAGATTCAAAAGAAGCGAATGAAATATATAAGGGACAATGAAAAGTGGAAGAAGGTTTCAGAACCTTAAAATCAGCAATCGAAGTTAGGCCGATGTACGTTTATAAAGACGAGCATATTCAATCTCATGTATTTTTATGCTTTTTATCTCTAATTGTTTTGAAATATTGCATTTATAAATTAAAGAAATTTTATAAAGATAATGGAGAGATCCAAAAACTCACAATGAATATGTTTATAGATGCATTGAAACTTATAACAATCACAACAAAGACTGTGAATGGTAAAGTTGTAAGTGAAATCAAGAATAATTTAGACCCAGAACATAAGGAATTAAACAAAATATATAGTGATTTTCAATATGCAGTGGATGGTCTATCATTGTAATTTAAAAGTACAAAAAACGAATACGCCTTATTTGTAGGTGTATTCGTTTTTTTCTTCATTACAACTTGGAAACGCAGGACACCTTAATAATTTAAGGTGTTTTTTAATTAATTTTTATATCATTAAATAATGATTAAATTAATTTATGCAAGCGATTTAAATGGTCTTATTGGGAAAGGAGACAAATTACCTTGAAATATTCCAAGTGAACTTGCTTTCTTTTTTGAAATGACAAAGCAAGGAACTTTGCTTTTTGGATTGAATACTTTCAAATCTCTGCCTTCTAATTTTCAAAAGCAAGATCGTAAAATTATTCTATCTCTCATAGGACTTAATAACACTGAAGAACAATTATTAAACTTAAAAAATCAAGCAGATTTAATTATTTATACCGAGCAAGAAATGCTTAGTCTTTTTCTAAGTTTTCAAAATTCAAAAGAGAATTTATTTATTTGTGGTGGTAAGGAAATTTATACTAGATATTATTTTGAGCAGATCAAATTTGATTAAGTTTAATTAAAAATACTTATCAAGGTGATGTTTACTTTGATTTACTCCATCAAAAAATAGTGCAAAAAGAGAATAAATATCAAAGTTGTGATGACTTTGATATTTATCAGTATGACGCAAGCTTTGATGAGGAGTTTATTCAAAAAAGAGCAGAGTTTTTATCAAGAAAGTATTAAAATAAGATAACAAAGGAGAATTTATGAAGCAAAGAAATAATTATTACAAACACTTTTTATGATTTTTTGTTTTACTCTCATGACTTTCTATTTTTACACTTACAAATTCTATTTTTGGTTTAATTAATTTTAATTCTTCATTACCGAATAAACTAAGTCAATTAGAATTTGTGCTAGTTTTAATTGGTTTTGTTTTGAATTTGATAATTTTAATTTGACTTTTCTGTGCTTTTTGGCTTTTTAGACCAGTTCAAGGTTTTATTAAAGTCATTCTTTGGATTTTTGGGTATTTGAAAATTTTAAGTCTTTTTATCTTTTTGATTTTACTTATTTCTTCAAATCAAGTTATTAATAGCAATGTCTATCTTTTACTTTATATTTTTCTATTAATTTCAGGAATTATTCAAATAGTTTTTGCACCAGTTGGAATTGCATATTTAATTAGTTTGAAAAAGAAAGGTTAAAATGAATTTATCTAAATTAGTTCGAACAAATATCTTATTATTACTACTAAGCTCTATTTTAGCTTTAATAGGTTCTTTATTTCTTCTTCAAGCTTTTAGTGCTAAGTCGCTTAGCGAGAACTTATTTAATTTTTCGCTTTATAGTTTTTATTTGACAAGTTTTTGTTTAGTTATTTTTATTCTTTGCTTTTTTATTCTTTTTATGTGAACTAGACAAAGAAAATTTCTAATTAATCAATTTTCTATTTTGAGCTTCACTCTTTTGAATTTGATTTTATTGATCTTGCTTACTATTTTAATTAATGTTAATTTGAGCTCACAAAAAATAATTCTTCAAATTTTCTTAGTTTTAAATTCAATTGTTTTAGCAATCAATATTTTTATTACTTTATCCGAGTTAAAAAGTAAACCAGTTTTAAAAGCTTTATTGTTTTGAAAAAAATAGATCAATTCATGTTTGATCTATTTTTTAATTATTTTTTTAAAAAAATCACTGCTTTTTTCTTGGAAAAATATTTTTTTGGGTTATACTACTTACATGAAACAAAGAAAGATGACAGTGATTATTAAAGACATTATGCGTTTTAATAGAATTAATATTAAAACCATTCTTTAATATTGCTGTCTGTCCAAAAAACATAAACAGATGGTAATGAAATCTGTTTATGTTCCTCCTATAGAGGAGCCTTTAATAAGAGTAAATAAGGGAGCAGGCATGCTAGGAACTTATTGAAAGGATATAAAGGCCGAAATGCTTAAAGTGGCAATTTTAAGCGTTGGTAGAAAAACATAAAAGATTTCTACTCTTTGGTTTGAACCATTGGTGCTATAGAATTACTAAGTTAATTTTGAGTTGTTCATAAGAATAATATTAAATTAAGCTTTGTAGTTTTATAGGCTACAAAGCTTTTTTGTTTCAAAAACTAATTTATTATTTAATCTTTTTAAATTAATTCAAAATCAATTTAGTTTTTTAGCGAAAAATTCAAGAACTTAGGTTAATTAATTGATTGTGATTCAACATGTGGTGGTATATTTTATAGTTCTACTAAAATTGATTGAACTAATTTAAGAAATTTATATAAGAGAAATTTAATTTATTTTAAAGGAGATTTACTTATGAAAAAAAGGTGATTATTACTTTCTTCACTTTTAGCAACAGCTACGCCAGCAATTGCTTTATCAGCTGCTTGTGGAACAGGAACAAAACAAACAACACCTACAAATCCTGGTAAAGGTGGAGATACTTCACTTAGCAAAGAACGTCAAGAAGATTTAAACTTTATTAATAGTGTTATTAATGCACCAGTTGATGCTGATCTTTCTAAGTTAGCAAAACAAGGATACTATAGAACATTAATTAATCTTGTCTATCAAGCAGAAGATTTTGAATACGATCATTCATTAGCATCAGGTGGAAAGTTAGGTAGAATTGAAGATTTAGCTCAAGGAGGACTTCTTTCATTAGAATCTTCTGGTGAAACAATTTTTAGAGTTGTTAAAACAACAAATGATGATGGAACAGAAGTTTCTGAAAAACAAATTTTACGTCCTAGTGTTGAAAAAATGAAATTTGAATATGCTGATGCAATTTTAATTACATTGCCAGACGGAACTGTTAAAACATATGATTCAGAAGAAGCGGAAGTTACACCAGAACCAGATATTAATGGAAGATTTTACTCAAATACAGTAGTTAATGCAACTTCTCAAAATCCAAGATCTATTAACTCTGCTACTTTTGTAGAAGACTTAAATAAAGCTTCAAAAGTTGAATTTAGAATTAGAAAGAATGCTTATTGAGTTAACCAAAATGGTGAAAAAACTAAATATCAAGTGACTGCAAATGACTTCTGAGCAGGTCTTGCTAGAACCTATTTATCAGGTGTATCTAACCGTAGAAGATTAGGTGGAACAGCAGACTTAGATGCTGAAACTAGAAAATTATTAATTCAAGCAACAGATTTTGCTGACGATAAAGAATTTAATAACGAATATCTTTTCAATTTATTTAACTTCCAAATTGGAAATGTTGAAAATAGAGAAGCATGAGTTAGAACAGACGCAGAGCAAAACTCATATTTTGTTTGAAATAGATTAGATCAATCTCAAAGCACAAACTTTTATGAAATTTTAACTAAGATCTTTGCTGACTATGACTTCCAACCAGTTCCTTATGAGTATTTGGTTGAAAACAAAGATCAACCTATTGTTAGAACTAAAAAACAAGATATTGATACAACAACATTAGTTAATAAAATTAAACAAGAAGCAACAGGTCTTGCTAAAGAACTTGGAGTTTACTGATACGGAACACAAATAGATAACACCTTATATTCAGGTAAATACTATCCACTTGGATACAACACAGAAACATATGTTCTTTCAATGAAATTAAATCCAAACTATTTTGATCAAGCATATGTACAAAATAAATATGTTGTAAAACAATTCCAAAGAAGATATCAAGTTGCAACAGTTGAAGAAACACAATTTGCAACCGAACAATGAAACCAATATAAATCAGGTGATAATGCCACTGTTCCTTTCTCTACATTAACTACAGCTCAAAAAGCAGAAGTAGAAGGAAATACTCAAAAATTTGGTTTAACATATGCAAAATCAGAGAATAAAACAACTTATACACAAAGATTAACATATACAATGACGCCAGATGTTAGTTACGACTCAGCTACTTGACCAAATTATAATTTCTCAGATCTTCTTTCAAGATTAATTTACGGACAAGCTAGAGAAGGAATTTTTAACCAAAAAACATCAGTTTTAAACTATATTTCAGGTGATTCATTAGAATTTAGAACAATTTTAGGGGCTGCTATTAACTGAAAAGAGGTTTCATCAATCCAAAAACCTAATGCAGATGTTTTACCTTGACTTGTTCCAGTTGCACCAGATTCAGAAATTAATAATAACGTAAACGATCATTCAGCACCAAATACACCAAGATCAAGTTATGAATTATTAAATACTTTATTTGCAGTCGATGGACAAACAGGTCAAAGAATTGATTTAGGTAACGGTCTTGGAACAGAAATTTCTCCTTCTGAAACAAATGCAAGAACTAAAAATAGTGCGGATCAAATTAAATCCGAAGCTTTTGATACTTTATCAGAGAAATTTACTGCTTTATTAGATAGATTTTATGCTTCAACTAATACACCTGCAACAACAAAATTAGAATTTCCAATTTTTTACAGATTCGTTAACGTTCAAGATACAGTTAAAAAATCATTTGAAAAAGTTGTCGAAACATGAAATGCTTTAGATAAAAAAGGTAGATTCCACGCAACATTCGCAAAAGCAGCAACAGATGCTCAATGAAGAGAATATTGATTTGGAAATAGATTCCAAAGTACTATAGGATGACATTATGACTACAATGGAATTGGTTCAGGTCTTGATGGTATGTCTGCTACTGCACAAGTAATTCCGATGTTAGGTGTGCTTGCTTACAACGATGAAGCAAGAGCTAAATTAGCAATTTCATTCCCAAGAACAGCTTCAGCAGCTGAGGCATACAAAAAATTTGTTGAAAAAGAAGGTGTAACAAAATTCTCAATACCTGTTTCACAATGAGGAGAATTAACAAACGAACAATACGCTCGTTTATCAGATATCCTTGGAACTCAAAAAGTAGTTAATGGTCAAACAGTAAAATTAACAGCAGAAGAAATTGCACAAACACAACCAGAAAGTTTCTACTTATTAAGTGCTAAATTCTGATTAAGATACACAAACGGTGAATTTGGAGCAATAACCAAAAAAGAAATCTTAGAACTCACTAATGAACTTGCTCAAATTTCCGGAGTACACATTGATGCCCTTACAGGAATTTTAAAAGATTCATTTGTACCTGTAATTGGTAACCCAAGTTACGTTTCACCAAGCGTTTCTGATAATAACCTTGATAGATCAAATATTAGAATTAAAAAACAAGTAATTGGTTCATAATTAAAATTAATTAATATATCAATGGCAAACAATTAGCTTGGCTAATTGTTTGTTTCGCTTTTAGAAAGGAGAGCAAGCATGCTAAAATATATCTCACAACGTATTTTCTTTGCTATTTTAACACTGCTGATTATTATTTTAGTTGTTTATCTTTCGGTTGCAATTTTCACAGAAAATCCATTTGTGAAGAAACTTCAAAATGAACAATCAAATAATTTATCAGAGTCAGCTAAGCGTGCACTTTTTGATGAATCCGTAAGACTTCATCTTACCCCAAATGTCAATTATGAAGATTATAAAAATAATTGATTTACTTTAAAGGTCAATCCTTTTGTGCGTCTTTTATATTGATTTAAAGATATTTTCAACAAAAATGCACCATTTGGACTTCCTTATAATCCGCAAATTTTAATTACAGCAGGAGCTGATAGCATTCCGCATTATTTCTTTAAGTATTTAAAATTCTCAATTATTATTACTTTACCTTCATTTATCATTAGTGCTATTTTTGGGATTATTCTTGGGGTTATCGCTGGATATAAAAGAGGTACTACATTTGATGTTGTGATTAACTTTTTCTCATTAATTTTTATTGCATTACCATCATTTGTTATTGCTCCGATTTTAATTTCAGTTTTATTATCAGTTAATGTTCCGCCAATTTTTTACAACCCATTCTCTGAAACAGATATTATTGCTCACGGATGAAATAGAATTATTCTCTCATGAATTCCACCAATTTTAATTATTGTTCTTGGTTCTCTTTCAGCTTATATTTCATATGCAAGAAACCAAGTTGTATCTGTTTTAACTTCAAATTATGTTTTAATAGCTAAATCTAAAGGATTAAGCACTAGCGAAATTTTCTTTAAATATGTTTTCAGAAATATTTCAATTCCACTTGCTGCAATTATTATCCCATCATACATTGGGCTTTTATCTGGTGGGATTGTTATTGAAACATATTGAAAAGTACCTGGAACATCACAGGTACTTGCTCAGTCGTTCCCAAATGGCGAAATCAACTTAATAATGTTTTCAACAGCATTCTTTACAACATTAGGTTTATTTACAACAATTATAGTCGACATAATTTATACAATTCTAGATCCGAGAATTAAATACGGATCCACTTCAAAATACAGCATTAGAGCAATTGTTTCTGCTTATTTTGAAAGAAATAAAGCCTTTAAAGAACTTGCAATACACGGAAAGAAAGGAGAAAATTAATTTATGACAACCAAAGAATTTAATGAAAAATATGGTTTAAAAATTAAAAATAGTTCTCCAGAGCTTTTCCAAAGAGTACCTAATTCACAAAAAAACTTTGTGAATATCGCTGGTAAACCAAAAAAATTACCAATTGAAATTGCGAAGAGATTTTTTAAAAATCCTTCAACAGTCTTTTTTACAATTATCTTCTTAGTAGTTCTTTTAACTTCAATTTTTGTAACTTTATATAGTAAATACGATTCAAACAATTCAATTTCAAAAAGTATTTATTATAAAATTCCACAGTGAGATCCAGTTACTAACCAATTTTTAAGAGATGAACACGGAAATTTAATTACTAAAAGTATTCTAGGGACACCTAAAACTATTAATTTACCTCCAAGTTATAATGTTTGAGTCAAAAAAGAAGTCTTTTTTAGCACTCAAACTGAATATTCAGAATTTTTAAGAGAAATTAAAGAGCAGTATTATGGCGGTTATATTTTTAATCAAATTATCAAACCAGTAGGTGTTCAAGGTTCTGCGATTAAAATAGTCCCAATTACAATTATTGATGCTTCTGGTGTTACAAGGGAAGCTAAGGAAGTGTATATTGATTCATATAAATTTTATGAAGCTTACAATGTTTTAACTTTACTTAGCAATTCAAAAGTTCCTTTTTCAACTTCACAAGATCAAACTGCTTTAATTGTTAGAGAAATTCAAAATTTAAATCCACAAAATCCAAATTTACAACCTTGATCAATTTTAGGAACTAATAATGTTGGTGTTGATATTTGAACTTCATCATGAATTGGAACTTGAAACGCAATTCGTCTTGCTTTAATTGTTGCAACAATTCAAACAATCATTGGTGTTGCAGTTGGTTCATATTTAGGATTCCATGCAGGTTCATTAGTTGATACAATTATCATGCGTTTAATTGAAATCTTTGAAGCACCACCATCATTAATTTGACTTTTACTTTTTGCTTCAACATTTGGAACAAGTGATTTAACATTAATTTTAGCCTTAGTTTTCACAGGTTGAACTGGTTCAGTTGGGGGAACAAGACTTTTCATTATTACAGTTAAAGACTCAGAATTTATTACTGCAAGTAAATCCGTTGGTGCATCAAAATTAAGATTAATTTATAGACATGCTTTACCTGCTATTATTGGTAAAATTGCAAACAGCTATGTAGCAAGAATTCCTGGAATCATTCTTTCTGTTTCCTCACTTGCTTTCCTTGGATTCTTTAAAGGTGATAATGCCAATTTAGGAGCACTTCTTTCAAGTGCTGTTTCGCAAGCTGGAAACAACTTCTGAATCTTACTTTTACCGTCATTAATTTTATTATCTATCTCAGTATCATTACACTTTATGGCAATTGGTATTCATGACGCCTTGGATCCAAGAGTTATTAAAGTTAAATAAGTTTGAAAGGAGCATTTATGTCAGAATCACTCTTACGTGTTAGAAATTTAAGAGTTAGCTTCAAAACAGGACGTAATAAATTTATTACAATTGTCCGTGGGGTTGACCTTAATATTAAAAAAGGTCAAATAGTTGGCCTTGTTGGTGAATCAGGAAGTGGAAAAAGTGTTACTTCTAAATCACTTTTAAATATTAATGATAATGCTTTTATTTCGGCTGATGAAATGACAATTGACGGTGTCGATCTTACAAAATCTAAAAAAAATAAATTTTGACAAACAATTCGTGGACATAGAATTGGTTATATCCCACAAGATCCACTTACTTCACTTAATCCAACTCGTAAAATTGGTAAACAATTACTTGATGCATTAAATAAAAACTTTGATTGAAAAAATAAACCTTATGTTCAAAAACGTCAATATTTAGTTTCACTTTTAACTCAATTTGGAATTAGAAATGCAGATCAAGTTTTCGATCGTTATCCACACACGCTAAGTGGTGGAATGAAACAACGTGTTGTAATTACTATGGTTGTTGCTCTTAGACCACAACTAATTATTGCTGACGAACCAACAACCGCACTTGATCCAACTGTTCAAGCTTCGGTACTTGCTCTATTTGAAGAAATTCGTCAAAAAATGAATATTTCAATTATTTTAATTAGTCACAACATTTCAGTTGTTGCTAAGTTTTGTGATTATATTTATGTTATGTATGCTGGAAAAATTGTCGAAAAAGGAACTAAACGTGATATTTTCGCAGAACCAGCTCACCCTTATTCATGAGCTTTAATTTCTGCTATTCCAGAAAATAAAGAAGATCGCCTTTATTCAATTAAAGGTACCCCTCCGGATATGTCAAACTTACCTCTTGGAGATGCTTTTGCACCAAGAAATGACTATGCTTTAGAAATTGACTTTATTAAAGAACCGCCTCTTTTCAAAATTAGCGAAACTCATGCAGCTGCAACTTGACTTTTACACCCTGAAGCTCCAAAGGTAGAATTACCAGAAGAGTTAATTCATCGTTTAGAAAGTTTTAGAAAGGTATTTGATGATGCAAAAGAATAAATCAGACATTATTTTAGAAATTTCAAATCTTAAAAAATATTTCGTTAACGGTAATTTTGTTAACAAAGCAGTTGATAATGTTAGTTTTAATGTTAAAAGAGGGGAAATTGTTGGTTTAATTGGTGAATCAGGAAGTGGGAAAACAACCGTTGGTCGTTCATTATTAAGGCTTTATGATGATTTTAGTGGTTTTGTAACACTTGACAATCAAATTATTTCTGGAAAAAGAATTTCTAAAAAACGTAATAAATTCATGCGTAAAAATATTCAAATGATCTTTCAAGACCCTATGGCGGCTTTAAATGGTCAAAACAATATTTTCTCTATTTTAAAAGAACCACTTGTGGTTAATGGAATTATCAAATCAAAAGTTAATGATATTAAAGTTGATTGAAATTCTGTTTCAAACAACTTTCACTATACCTTTTTAGAGGAAGCTCTAAAATTAGAACTTGAAAATCTTAGAATTTCAAACCAACATTTTGGTCCATTTATTAAAAAATGACAAAGTGTCAAGATCGATCGTTTTAAAGCAAATGAATCTCTTGACGATCAATTTAACTCTTACTTTGCTTTTTTAGAGCAAAAAAGCAAAATTAATTCAATTATTATTAATAACTTGTATCAAAATACAGAAAAATTAATTGATCTTTATTTAACTAAACAAAAAGATTATCGTGAACAAAAGATTGATTTAGATGAAGTTGAACTTCAAAATGCTCAAAGAGAATTTAAAAGATTACAAGCATTGCAAAGAAGTAGTGCAGATTATCTCCAAGCAAAAGCTGAACTTAAAGTATCTTTTGCTAATTACCGTGAAATAGCTAGTTATCAAAAAGATTTTAAAGCTGTCGCAAAAAACGCACTTCGTAACTTTATTTCTGAATTTAAAAATGAATCGGATATTCATAAAAATGAAGGATTTAGTTCAAGTTCATTAAACTTTTTCTTCCATAAATATAAACTTTATCGTATTAATCTTTTTATCAAGAAAGCAATTAAATCTAAGCTTGCAAAATTAAAATATTTAGATTTTAATGAGCTCAAAGACTTAATGAATGATCTTCAAGTTTACGCTAGTGATTTTTACAAACAAGAGCTGCAAGTAGATGAAACTAAAAAAGCAAGCATTAAGTTAATTAAAACTAAAATTTCTCAGAATTTTAAATTTGATTGAGGAAAATATTTTGAGCTTTCAGAACAAAGAGCAAAAGAATTTCATCATAAATTAAACGCAAGTAAAATTGAAGGTTTAACTTTATTTAAGAAAGTTTTTGTGAAATTCTTTGATAAACCAGCTAAAAATAAAGAAGCTTATTTAGCTGCAAAAAATCACCTTCAAGCTACTCAAACAAATTTCGAAACAGAACTTGCTAAATATATTGAGGGTTATAAACAAAGAATTGACGATTACAACGAACAAATTCAGGAACAAAAAAGAATTCTCAAAGATTTAAAAAATATTGAGCGTGAAGAAATGACAAAATTCTTTCAAATTCATAAAGAATTTGTTGAATTTTACAAAAAAGAAGTTTTAGCACCAATTAAGGTTCAAATCAAAAAAATGAAAAGTGAGAAAAAAGCAAGTCAGAACGCAAAAGAAATAGCACATTTAAAAGATATGCTATCTCAAAAAAGCATTGACTTAAAAGTTTATAACACTAATGTTAAAGATAAACTTGATAACAATAAATCATTTGATATTGAAATGGTTTATGTTAAAAAAGATATTAGTAATATTTACTTACTTTTAGGGGTGTCTCCTCTTGATCTTAAACTTTACAGTCACAAACTACGTACATTTGCAAATTTAGTACTTTCACCTTGAAGAAACAGACGTTTATCACAACTTTTTACTAAAATTACAATTTATAAAGCTTTAGAGGATGTAGGTTTACTAAAACAATTTGCTTACCGTTATCCACACGAATTTAGTGGTGGACAACGTCAAAGAATCGTTATTGCTCGTGCTTTAATTACAGAGCCGTCTGTTATTGTTGCTGATGAACCAATTGCATCACTTGATATTTCAATTCAAGCTCAAGTTGTTAACTTACTCAAAGATTTATGTAAAAAGAAAAATATCGGAATGGTCTTTATTGCTCACGATCTTTCAATGATTGAATATATAGCAGATCGTGTTCAAATTATGCACCTTGGAAAAATTGTTGAATCTGGTGTAACAGAAAAAATTTACAAAAAACCACTTCATCCTTATACAATTAACTTATTTAAAGCAATTCCAAAAATTTCAAATGCAAATGAGAAATTTAAGGATGTAAGTTTTGAAACTGATTATTTAATTGATCAACAATATCCAAATATTCCGTTTGTGTTTGAAACAGAAGAAGATCACTTCATTTACGCAACAGATAAACAAGCACACGAATGAACAAACAAATTTAATCTTGATATTAAAAAAATTAGTAATTAAGATATAATATTAACAATGAGCCGACATCGAGAGCGTAAAGCTAGATGTTAAGAACAGCCTTCCTTAATTTGGAAGGTTTTTTATTTGAAAAATTAATTTTAAAATTAAGTGAAAGTGATATTATAAATTTACTACTAACTTTCTTTAAGTTTAAGAAATATTTTAAAATCCTGAGTTTCCAAGTTGAGACGCTATAAAAAACGAATACATCTATAAATAAGGTGTATTCGTTTTTTTACATTTAAAATTACACACATAGAATTAACTCATACATGCGATAAAATCTTTATAAATTTTTATATTTTCTTTGTGGTTTTCATCCAAATCATTAATTATTTCTTGTACCACTTTTCCATTTACTTCTTTTTTTGTTATAGTCATCATTCTTAATGAATCCACAAATAAATCTAACGTCACTTTTTGTATTTCTCCATTGATTTCATAATATTTCTTTAATTTATAAAGACAGTATTTTAAAACAACAAGAGCAATGAAACATAATAAAAGATGTGCAAGTATATGCTGTTCATTATGAACAAAAACAGGTCTAACTTGTAAAGAAGATTTTAATGTTTTGAAATTTTCTTCTACTTTTCATTGTTTTCTGTAAATTTCATTAGCTTTTTCTGGTGTTAAATCTAAAATATTGGTTTCAATAATGTAAAAACCATCTTCAGATTCTTTTTTCTTAATTTTCTCTCAATTTAATTTACCCACTGTTTTGCCATCAATGTCCATGTATTTCTTTTTATATTCTGGAACTAAAGAACTAAGTGGGAGTTCTCCATTTACAGTTTTCTTATTCAATTTATCAATAAAATTATTTCTTTTTAATTTATCTAAAGTCTTTTTCCCAGGACTGAAAAACACACATCATTTTCTGTATTTACCATTAAATCTATTTTTGTTTCAAACAGATTCAACAATTTGTTCTTTCCAAAACATTTCATCTCTAAAAACATAATGTTTGTCCTCAAGAATGAATTTTTTCATCCCAATACTTAATGTATCTAATCTTTTTTGGAATATATATTTAATTCCTTTTTGTTCTAGGAAACGTAAGTTTGCATTGTTATTTATTCCACGATCTGCAACTATTATAATATCCTTTATTTTATAGATTGATTGAAGTTCTAAAACGAAGGATAACATTGTTTTACCATCAGCCGTGTTACCTGGGAACACTTTATAGTGTATTGGTATTCAGTTTTCATCTACAGCCATTGCTATGACTACTTGATCTTCATTGTGTTTTCCGTCTTTTGAAAAACCGTTTTTTCTTATTCCTTCTCTTGTAAAGCTTTCAAAATAAACTGTTGTGTTATCGAAGTGAAAAACTTTATTATTACGATTTGTGAATTCATTTATTTTTTGAAATAAATTGACTAAAACAGAATTCTTATTTTCGAAAATAACATCAAGATAGTTATATATTGATGATTTTTTAACATTAATATCATTTATAAAATCACTTTTATTTTTATATTGTGACATATAGCTTCTTGGAAGGATAATTCTAGTTGCTATGAAAAATTCCAAAACCTCTTCTAACGATTTATGTTTACTTTTTGGTAATGCCGAAAATAAATCTAATTCTTTAATAACTTTATAAATTAAATCAACTCCAATATTTTGGATACTTGTTTTTACAGAAGTAGGTTTTAATAATTTAAAAAACTCTTCTTTTGCAACAGTTTTATCTAAAGATGTATCTACTTTTTTGCTATTTCTTTTATATCTTCAATTGAAGATAATCCATACTTTTCTTTGATATCTTCTCAGTACCCTAGACCAATCTGATTTCCATAACCTTTTTTAAAACCTTTAGAAATAGCTAAAACTAAATAATATTTTCCATTTTGTTTTTTCTTGCATAAACTGTAACTCATGCTCTTATTATATCATTTTATGTGTGTAATGTAAGTAAAAAAACATTTTTTTCTTTAGGTCATATATCTTTGATATATGTATAAAAAAATAAGCCTAAAAAATAGGCTCAACTTGGAAACTCAGGAAGATCACTTCATTTACGCAACAGATAAACAAGCACACGAATGAACAAACAAATTTAATCTTGATATTAAAAAAATTAGTAATTAAGATATAATATTAACAATGAGCCGACATCGAGAGCGTAAAGCTAGATGTTAAGAACAGCCTTCCTTAATTTGGAAGGTTTTTTATTTGAAAAATTAATTTTAAAATTAAGTGAAAGTGATATTATAAATTTACTACTAACTTTCTTTAAGTTTAAGAAATATTTTAAAATGATGTTAATTAAGGAATTTTAATGAATTTAAAAGCAAAATATTCTGAGATTGTGATTTGCACAACTGATACTGTTGTTGGAATTGGTGGTCCAATTAATGAAGAAGCACTTTCAAAAATTTATGAATTAAAAAAACGTCCAATAAATAAAAAAATAATGATTTTAGTCGGTTCAATTGAGCAAGCACGTACTTTTTGACAATGAAATGAAAAAGCAGATTTAATGGCACAAAAGTTATGACCAGGAGCAAATAGCATTATCATTAATGACCAAGGTTTTAGAATGCCGAATTCACCTTTACTTTGTGAATTTTTACTTCAAAACGGACCATTATATATGACAAGCTGCAATCTTTCAGGAGAAGCTCCATTAAGTCTTGAAGAAGCTAAGAAAGTTTTTCCGGATGTTAGTCAATTTTATGATTTTGGAAGACCATCAGGAAAGCCGAGCACAATTTATAATTTAGATACTAACAAAATTATCAAGCGTTAAATTAAACTAGCTAACAATTTCTTTGAAATTTTGATTTTTTAGTTTATAATAATACAAAGATTGTTAACAATAATTAAAATAAAGGAGCTATTATAAACTAGGACAGAAAAAATTAACAATTTATCAAATTGGATAGCCCCATACTATATTCGTATGGGGTTTTTCAATTCAGACATGATTGAATTCTAAATTTGTTGTATCAATTAACATAATTAGATATTACTTTTTCTAGTTCACTCAAAGTCATAGCTTTGATATTTAAATCTCTAATTAATTCAGTTTTTAAATTTGAAAATCAATATTCCACAACTCTATTATCTAAACTATTTCCTACTTTTGAAAGTGAAATTATTCCACCTTTATTTTGAATAAAACGAGAAAAATCATCAGATGTATAAGTTGAGCAATGATCTGAATGTAGTATAAAACTTTTTTCAAAATCAACATTTTCAAATGTTTTGTAAATTAATTTTGAATCATTAAATTTGGAAAGAGAAAAACTAATTATTTCTTTAGTTTTATGTTTAATCACTACTGAAAGATAAACATTATTGTTTATCGCATCTTTTGTCGCTGGGAGATATGTTACATCAGTAGCATATATATTTCTGTTATATACATCGTTATAATCTCTATTCACAATGTTTTCTTTTATGACAGATGTGTTCTTTACTTCTTTTAATTTTTTTCTTTTTCTGATATTGCAAAATAAACCTAAGGCATTCATATATCTTCCTAGAGTTCTTTCGTTTATGTCTATTTTATAGTGCTTTAAGATAAAATATTTTAATTTTTGTCTACCATATTTAGATCTATTTTGTTTAAATGAATCAATAATCAAGTCTTGGTACTTTATTTTTCTGGATTTAATTCTAGGAGCAAAATTATTTCTTTTATGTTTGGATATTGTTTGTCTACAAAGATACAACAAAATAGCAAGTTTATACGAAGCCATATTAATATTTGATGCCTCTTGAACTTTCTCTGTTTTAAATTTATCTCTTGTAATTTCTCTATATCTTTTTGCAATTTCAATTAAATCTTCTCGTGTAAAAATGTCTCAATTTATATCTTGTTCTTTCACTTTTCTTGACCTACCACTTCCAGGCTTTCTTGGTTTTTTATTCATATTACAATTATAATGTTTTAATATTCCTCGTAATCTTGCTTTCACATATTTATCTTTTGCTTTTGCACCATATTTATACATAAGTTCAATTGCATACTTTTTGCCTAATTGAAAAAATGTATTATAAATTTCTTTTTCTTGTTCTTCTGTAAAATGTTTACCCATTTTTTCTCCTTTAAAAATATAAAAAATTAACATTCGAAGGAATGTTAATTTTTATTGTCCTAGTTTAATTATGGCAAGAGAAGGTTTTACACTTGTATGTACAGTATGTAAAATGGAGAATTACATTTCAAAGAAAAACAAAAAAAATACTCCTGATAAAGTAGAATTAAAAAAATATTGTTCAAAATGTAATGCTCAACAAATTCACAGAGAGAAAAAATAATAATTTAAATTGAATAGCGATAGCTATTCTTTTTTTATTTTTCCAAGATTAAATTAAAAAATATTATAATTTCTATAATTACAAGATAGTATAAAAATAAGGAGTAAAATGAATAGACAAAAATTAGATAAAATGTTTGTAGAATTAGGAGTAGAAGTTTTAATTTCAGAAGCTCCTCAAACAAGATTATGATATGCAGAAGTGCAAACAAGCGATGGATTTATCGCAATTGAAAAAGATCGAGCAACATTATTTGTGGACTCAAGATACATTGAATATGCTAAGAATCATGCAAAAAATGTAGAAATTGTTTTAATTGAAGGAACTAGCATTCAAGATTGATTTAGTAAACGTAATTTCAAGAAAGTTGCACTTGAAAAGAATTACTTAACAAAAGCTGTTCAAGATAGAATTTTAAAATGAATCGGAAATGCACAAATTGAATGAGTTGATGCCCAAGAACTTAGAATTTTAAAATCAGAATCAGAATTAAGAAAAATGCAAAAAGTTATTGATATTAGCTTAGCTGCATATTCTGAATTTATGTCAGAAATTCAAGAGGGTATGACTGAAAAAGAAGCAGCCGCTAAACTTAATTACTTATTAAAAAAACACGGTGCAGAAAAAGAAGGTTTTGATGAAATTATTGCAATTGGTCCTTCAAGTGCAGAACCACATCATCACCCAACTGACCGTAAAATCGAAAAAGGTCAATTACTTAAAGTTGATTTTGGAGCAAAATACAAAGGATATACAGCGGATATTACAAGAACAACTATTTTTGGAGAAGAAGCAAAAGATCCTAAAATGGTCGAAATTTTAAAAATTGTCAAAGAAGCAGCTGCAGCAGGAAGACAAGCTGTTCGTCCAGGAATTAAAGCAAAAGAAATCGATCAAGTATGTCGTAAGTATATTGAAGATAAAGGGTATGGAAAATACTTTTTACACTCAACAGGTCATGGTTTAGGTATTGATGTTCATGAATTACCATCTGTATCTGCTCGTTCAGAAGTTGTTTTAGAACCAGGTATGATTATTACTGTGGAACCTGGAATTTATATTGAAGGTTTAGGTGGAGCAAGAATCGAAGATGATGTTTTAGTCACAGAAACTGGACACTATGTATTTTCTAGACCAGAAGAAAACAACGGCTATGTTATTCAACCAGATTAATCCTTATCAACAAGGTTATTTACAAGTTGATGAAATTCATCAAATTTATTATGAAGTAAGTGGTAATCCTAACGGATTACCCATTTTATATTTACACGGTGGTCCAGGTGGTTCTTTTTCTCCACAAACACGACAACTTTTTGATCCTTCAATTTATAAAATTATTCTTTTTGATCAAAGAGGAGCAGGAAAGAGCTTACCATTTGCGGAATTAAAAAATAATACAACTTTTTATTTAGTTAGTGATATAGAAAAACTTAGAGAACATTTAAAAATTGATCAATGAGTGATTTTTGGAGGCAGCTGAGGGACAACTTTGGGATTAGTTTATGCAATTAATCATCCACAAAAAGTTTTAGCAATGCTTCTTAGAGGTGTTTTTTTAGCTCGGGAAGAAGATGTTGATTTTCTTTATGAAGAAAATGGAGCAAGTATTTTTGCTCCTGATTATTTTGCTGAATACCAAAATTTTATTAATAAACATAATCCAGGTAGCGACAAGATTTTAAATAGATATTATCAACTTTTTATAAATCCTACAATACCCGAAGAATTAAGGAAGCTTGCAATAAAAAATTTAGTAATTGAGAAAGCTCTATTGTCAGTGTTTCGAAATTTAAGGAAGAACCATATCAAGGTTGAGAGTATCAAATTGCTTTACTTGAAAGTCATTATTTTGTTAATAAAAGTTTTTTACCAAGCGACAATTACATTCTTGAAAATACAGACAAAATTAAACACTTACCAATTTTTATCGCTCATGGAAGACAAGATATTGATACAAGACCAATTTAAACTAGGACAGAAAAAATTAACAATTTATCAAATTGGATAGCCCCATACTATATTCGTATGGGGTTTTTCAATTCAAACATGATTGAATTCTAAATTTATTGTATCAATGAACATAATTAGATATCACTTTTTCTAGTTCACTCAAAGTCATAGCTTTGATATTTAAATCTCTAATTAATTCAGTTTTTAAATTTGAAAATCAATATTCCACAACTCTATTATCTAAACTATTTCCTACTTTTGAAAGTGAAATTATTCCACCTTTATTTTGAATAAAACGAGAAAAATCATCAGATGTATAAGTTGAGCAATGATCTGAATGTAATATAAAACTTTTTTCAAAATCAACATTTTCAAATGTTTTGTAAATTAATTTGGAATCATTAAATTTAGAAAGAGAAAAACTAATTATTTCTTTAGTTTTATGTTTAATTACTACTGAAAGATAAACATTATTGTTTATTGCATCTTTTGTCGCTGGAAGATATGTTACATCAGTAGCATATATATTTCTGTTATATACATCATTATAATCTCTATTAACAATGTTTTCTTTTATGACAGATGTATTCTTTACTTCTTTTAGTTTTTTTCTTTTTCTGACATTGCAAAATAAACCTAAGGCATTCATATATCTTCCCAGAGTTCTTTCGTTTATGTCTATTTTATAGTGCTTTAAGATAAAATATTTTAATTTTTGTCTACCATATTTAGATCTATTTTGTTTAAATGAATCAATAATCAAGTCTTGGTACTTTATTTTTCTGGATTTAATTCTAGGAGCAAAATTATTTCTTTTATGTTTGGATATTGTTTGTCTACAAAGATACAACAAAATAGCAAGTTTATACGAAGCCATATTAATATGTGATGCCTCTTGAACTTTTTCTGTTTTAAATTTATCTTTTGTAATTTCTCTATATCTTTTTGCAATTTCAATTAAATCTTCTCGTGTAAAAATGTCTCAATTTATATCTTGTTCTTTCGCTTTTCTTGACCTACCGGTTCCAGGCTTTCTTGGTTTTTTATTCATATTAAAATTATAATGTTTTAATATTCTTCGTAATCTCGCTTTCACATATTTATCTTTTGCTTTTGCACCATATTTATACATCAGTTCAATCGCATCCTTTTTACCTAATTGAAAAAATGTATTATAAATTTCTTTTTCTTGTTCTTCTGTAAAATGTTTTCCCATTTTTTCTCCTTTAAAAATATAAAAAATTAACATTCGAAGGAATGTTAATTTTTATTGTCCTAGTTTAATTGGTGCTTATTTATTGCATCAAAAACTTCCAAATTCTCATCTTACTTTTGTTGATGATGCAGGCCATTCAATGTGAGAACCTAATTTATTAAATCAATTAATGGAAGATTTAAAGACTATTGCTAAGCTAATTCTTCAAGATTTATAAAAAAAAAAAAAAACTTTGAATTATTTTTTCTTTGCTATAATACTTGTGTTATGAGAAGAACTAATGCAAAAAAGAATTTTAAGAACAAAATGATTATTAAACGTAGTCGTCTTTTTTGCATTAGCTTATCTTAGGATACTTTTTAATTTAGAAGAAGAAATATTATTAAAAAAGTTAAGTATTCTAAAATGAGATAATGCTAAGTTATCTCATTTTTTATTTTTTCATAACAAACTTATTTATTTAAAAAAGGAAATATTAAAAATGTTACAAACAATTAATCAACAATTTGCAAATGTTGAATTATTATCAGAAACACAAGAATATGCAAATTCTTATTTAAACTTAATGGAAAGTGAGTATTCAAATCAATTAGATTTACTTTTTAAAATTAATATTAAAATCACTTTCTATTGTCCTATTTATTCTGATAAATAATTAAAAAGGAAATTTGAATTTATGTTTATAAAATCAAGACTAAGTTTAGTGAATCATGATTATACAATTCATAGCGACGAAATTTTTACATATTTAAAAACTAATGAATCAAAAGTCCCTGAGCAAGGATGAAAAATTCATATTAGTGCAGATAAAGATAATTGTGATTTTATTTTAGATCAGGTATTTGAATATTTAATTAATATGCGACTCAATTTTAAATTTGTTAAAGATAGTGCGACTTATTTTTCATTTTTAACAGATCAAACAAATTTGGAAAATGCTTTTAAATTTTTAACAATTTATTTAGATTCAAATGCTCGTAAAATTTTAGACGATTTATATCTTTTATTAAAAGATATAAAAGGACCAACAATCGTAGGTGATCGAAGATTTAAAGATTCTGGTGTTCTATTTTATCGTTACGGATCTAATGTTCCAAATAAAGATCAAGATAACCGAAGAGTATTTAATTTACCACTAGGAATCGAGGATCTTCAAGAGCAAATTGAAATTAATGATAATTTTCTACTTAATGGAAAATATGAAATTAAAGCTTTAATTAAAGAGAAAACAACTTCAAGTGTTTATTTTGCAAGATCTATTGAAAATAACCAAAATTATATTATTAAGCAAGCAAGAGCTTTCTCATATTCTTCTAACAATCTTTCAAGTATTGATTTAAGAGAAAACGAAGTAGCTAATCAAGTTAAATTAAATGCATCGTTTGTCCCGAAATTTATCGAAAAATTCGAGCTTGAAAATGATTATTTCTATGTTTGAGAATTTAAATCAGGTATTCCTTTAAATATTTGAAAAGAACGTTATAAAATCTTTATTCAAAATCAAATTCCAAAAGAGTTTGAAACTGAACTCAAAGATATTTGTGAACAACTTCTTGCAATTTATTCTTTTACAAAAAATCAAAATTATCAAATTAATGATTTTGCACTTTCGAATTTTAGTTACGATCGTTTGAATAAAAAACTTTATTTAATCGATCTTGAACACGGTTATTTTACAGATGCTAATTTTAAAATTCAGGCAGTTTGCAATAAAGAATGCAAAATTGCAATAACTCCAAAAGAACCATTAAAATTTAAACTCGGTTTACTTTTAGCGAACTTATTAGTCGATCTAGACACTTTTGTAGAATTTAATAGTTCACTAGTTATGTTTTTAAAATATTTTGAATTTCTAACAAGTAAAATTAATTTAAGCTTTGATTTTTATGGTTTAGTTAAAGAATTGTTGTTAGATCAAAAGTTTTCAAATCAACAGCTTTTTGAACTTTTAGAGCAAAAACCTAAATATGTAAGTTTTAAAAAATGACAGAATAGAAAACTTGAAAGTTATTTATTAGAAAAAATGGCTATTAAATCCAATCAAACTAACAGAAAAGATTTAGATTCCTTTTTAGAGATAGTCCGTCATATTACTCTCAATTTTGATTTATTTGTTCGATTGAAAAAAGTCTTTTGATTAAGCAAAACGCTTGTTAATATAGAAAATAATTTCTCTAATTCTTTGGAAAAAGATTTTATAAGTTTAATTATGCTTTTATTCAATGGTAAAAAGAAGGAAACTAAATTTTTAATTACTGCTTTTGAAAACTTTATCAATACTCATGTTCATGAACTAGGAAATAATTTATACGCAGTGAAAGTAGACAATTATTATTCACCTTATTTAGATAAAGGTTTAGCTTTACTTATTAATTTATTGCTTTATTTCAAAGTTCTTTATAAATCAAATTATTTTGATAATTTGATTCAAAAATATCTTGAAGCAATTGCAAATAAACATACTTATAAACAAGATTTTTATAATGGTAATTTAGGAATTAGTTTTGTTTTATATAATGCTTCTAGGGTTTTTAAAAATGAAAGTTATTTAGAATATGCTCAAAATATAATTTATGAATTAGCGTTTTTTATTGATGAAAACAATACTTTAATTAGTCAAAATTATATTAGCAAAAATGATTACCTTGAATTTAAACTTGCTAAATTTATTTATTTAAAAATATTAAAAAAGAAAGGAAAAAATGAAACCAGTCCTGAAAAAATATTGAGCTCTATTTAGTTTTATCTTAATTTTTGGATCTTTAGAGTTTTTACTAATTTATTTTGAAGTTAGATATTTTAATCTCTTTTTGGAATCATTAAAAGTACAAGCTAATTGAAAAGAAATTTACACTTTACTTGGATTTTTACTTTTAATTATGTCTTTTGTGATTCTTCATAATTTTCTTACCAATTTTATGTATTGAATTTCAGAATACTTTTTTATTAAATTTGGTTTAGGCAATTTTATCAAAGAGTATTTATCAAAAAATATTGCAAAATATGTTTTTGCAACTAAAGAAGGTAAAACATTAGCTTTTACTAAATATCATACAATTTTGAGCTTATATATTGGAGTCTTTACTAATTTATTTAATGAAATTGTGAATTTTTTAGCAATCTTAATTTCATTAGCAATTTTAAGTCCAATTATTTTAGCCTATTTATTACCTCTGATTATTCTTGTGTCGCTTGCACCGTTAGTTTTTCAAGCTTTAATGTCTAAAACTGCTGAGTTTGCAGCAACAATTCAAACTAAACCAAGAAAAATTACGCTTCAAACTGCTAAAATGCTATTTTCTGATGCAATTAATGATAATTTTGGAAGCTTAGAAACTTCATATCGTCAGGAAATGGAAAAAGAGGTTTTAAGTCAAGTTCCGCAAATGCAAAAGTTGTATGCTTTTCATTTGTTTTTAAGTGAAATTTTTTCAACTTTATTTTATTTATTTTCAATTACAATCACTATTTTGATTGCCATTTATGCTTCATGAATGATTTCGATTTCACTACTTGTTATTATTGTTTTAAAATTACCGCAATTAAAACAAGGATCAATAAACTAGGACAATAAAAATTAACATTCCTTCGAATGTTAATTTTTTATATTTTTAAAGGAGAAAAAATGGGTAAACATTTTACAGAAGAACAAGAAAAAGAAATTTATAATACATTTTTTCAATTAGGCAAAAAGTATGCAATTGAACTTATGTATAAATATGGTGCAAAAGCAAAAGATAAATATGTGAAAGCAAGATTACGAGGAATATTAAAACATTATAATTGTAATATGAATAAAAAACCAAGAAAGCCTGGAAGTGGTAGGTCAAGAAAAGTGAAAGAACAAGATATAAATTGAGACATTTTTACACGAGAAGATTTAATTGAAATTGCAAAAAGATATAGAGAAATTACAAGAGATAAATTTAAAACAGAGAAAGTTCAAGAGGCATCAAATATTAATATGGCTTCGTATAAACTTGCTATTTTGTTGTATCTTTGTAGACAAACAATATCCAAACATAAAAGAAATAATTTTGCTCCTAGAATTAAATCCAGAAAAATAAAGTACCAAGACTTGATTATTGATTCATTTAAACAAAATAGATCTAAATATGGTAGACAAAAATTAAAATATTTTATCTTAAAGCACTATAAAATAGACATAAACGAAAGAACTCTAGGAAGATATATGAATGCCTTAGGTTTATTTTGCAATATCAGAAAAAGAAAAAAATTAAAAGAAGTAAAGAACACATCTGTCATAAAAGAAAACATTGTGAATAGAGATTATAACGATGTATATAACAGAAATATATATGCTACTGATGTAACATATCTCCCAGCGACAAAAGATGCGATAAACAATAATGTTTATCTTTCAGTAGTGATTAAACATAAAACTAAAGAAATAATTAGTTTTTCTCTTTCCAAATTTAATGATTCAAAATTAATTTACAAAACATTTGAAAATGTTGATTTTGAAAAAAGTTTTATACTACATTCAGATCATTGCTCAACTTATACATCTGATGATTTTTCTCGTTTTATTCAAAATAAAGGTGGAATAATTTCACTTTCAAAAGTAGGAAATAGTTTAGATAATAGAGTTGTGGAATATTGATTTTCAAATTTAAAAACTGAATTAATTAGAGATTTAAATATCAAAGCTATGACTTTGAGTGAACTAGAAAAAGTAATATCTAATTATGTTAATTGATACAACAAATTTAGAATTCAATCATGTCTGAATTGAAAAACCCCATACGAATATAGTATGGGGCTATCCAATTTGATAAATTGTTAATTTTTTCTGTCCTAGTTTATCAAACCTTTTAATTAATTTCCTTTATCACACTCAATATGTTCAATATCAAGAAGCACAATATAATGAAGGACTTTATTCACCAATTGAAGAAATTCAAAAATTAAGTGATATTAATGAGGAAACAATTAGTGAATTTGCAAGCTTAAAATTAGTTAATGCTAATATTTACGATAAAAATCTTGAAAAAATTGTATTAAAAAATATTAATCTAGAATTACATAGTAAAGATAAAATCTGAATTTATGGACCAAGCGGTAGTGGTAAAAGTTCACTGATGTTTTATTTAAGTGGACTTTTACCGTTTGAAAATAGCGAACAAGTTTTCTTTAATAACTTAGAAATTACAAATTCTAGTTTAAATCAAAATGTTTATTTAACTAAAGAAAAAGAAGATTTAATTCCTGGAACCTTATTAGATAACTTAACATTTTTTGAACCAACAAAAGAAGAATTTACTAAGAAACTTGTTGATTTACTAAATTTAAGTGATTTAAATTTAAATGAGCAAGTTAATGTTGATAATTACCAATATTCTCATGGACAACTTCAAAGAATTGCTCTAATTCGTGCATTAAATTCAGATAAAAATATTTTAATTTTTGACGAATCAATTAGTAATATCGATCAAGCTAATGTTGTTCAAATTTTAGAATTTTTACAAAATCTAGATAAAACAATTATTTTAATTTCACACACAATGAAGCCTAAATATCAAAAATACTTTAATAGAAAAATTGAGGTAGCGAAAGGAGAAGTGCATGAGCTATTATAAAATTATTTCGAAAAAACAACCTAGTTTTTGAGCATTAATTTTTTGAATTTTAATCAAATCTGCACTTGTTGTTTTTGCTTCATGACTCTTTTTACAAATTATCGAAGCACTTTCGGATAATCTTAGAAGTGATTCGATTTATTATTTATTAGGTCTATTTGGAGTCGAAATTGTTGTAATTTGTCTTTTAATAGTTGTTGAACGAATCAAAATTAAATTTATGCAAGTAGGAACGGTAAATTTAAGAAGTGAACTATTGCATCGTCAAAGTCTTTTCCACCCCCGTGAATTTAAACTTAATTCAAGTGAAAAGTTTGTTGGAGTTCTAGATGTAGATGCAAATAACTTGGTTGTCAGTTATGTTTTCATTTTTAACTTTATTGAAAGTTTAAGTTTAATTGTTGGATTTACAATTTTTTATGCAATTTTATCTTGAAAAATGACATTAATTTTTTGAGGTTTATCAATTTTTAAATTATTAGCTAACTTATTAATTACTAAAATGAGTGCTAAATTTGATGTTAAAAGCAATCAAGTAGAACATCAAATTTACCAAAAAGCAGCACGTTATGTTGTCGGCTTTACGACATTTGCTTTTGCAAATAAACGTGAATTAATTGCTTCTTTATTTGTTAAAGATTTATCTAGCGAATATAAAAAGATTTCTCAATACAAAATTGTTGGTGGATTTTGAGAACTTTTTAGTAAATTTATTGAATGACTTAATTTTGGTGTTGTTCTAGTTTTAAGCTTAGTTTTTTACCAAAAAGACTTTATTACTTTACCACTTTTAATTTTATTTATTACAAAATATGCGGAATTTGATCAAACAATTGGTTCTTTAAAAACAGCAGCTAGAACCGGATGAGGATATTTAGATCTAGCTAAACGAATCACTGCGTTCTATCAACAATTTGAAATTAAAAACCAATTACCTCTTTTGGATTTTGAGTCATTAAAAATGGAGAATATTTCGTTTAAATATGATGAAACTCAAATTTTAGAAAACTTTAATTGACAAATTCATAAAAATCAAAAATATTTAATTCAAGGTCAATCAGGAAGTGGTAAAACTACAATTACAAACATTTTAACTAATTTAATTTGAGATTATGAAGGACAAGTTTTGGTGAATGGACAAGTTATTAACAAAAACGATGATCTTTCAAAAAATATTGGAATTTTAAATCACGAAATTCTTTTACCAGAAAAAATTTCAAGTGATTATTGAACTCAGAAAGAAGTGCAAAATCTTTTAATTCCTTTTCATATTGATTTCGTTAATTTTGAAGAAACTTTAATCACTGAACAATTATCACTTGGACAAAAACAAAGACTTCAATTATTGGACTTATTTGCAAAAAATAAAAACATTTATATTTTAGATGAATCGTTGAGTAATTTGAATCCAGAGCTTAGACATAGTATTTTTGAATACTTAATAAATTTAAATGCGACAATTATTTTTATTTCTCACCATATGGAAGCAAGTCAAATTGCTCAGTTCGATCATGTTCTTAGTCTTACTTAAACATATAAACTTAGGTCTTTGTACCTAAGTTTTTCTTTACAAAAAAAAAAAAAAAACTAGCTAATGCCAGTTAAACTGGGACACGAAATATGGACACAACCATATTTCGTGTTTTTATATATTTAGGAGGTATTATGAGACAATTAAAGGCACATGAATGATTAGAACTATTCGGTAGTTATGAAGATTACAAAAATAATTTGATATCAAAAAATGATTTTGAACTTAAATATTATTCAATCAGAGGTTTTAGTTTTTTTGATAGAAAATTCAATGAGGCTAAAAAATATTTTGTCTTCAAGTATAACAGATATAATTTAGGAATGATAAATATAGAATCGCAAACAGGTAAATCATCTAAAAAAGGTAAAGGGTCAGGTAGACCAAAAAGGCAAAAAATTACTCCTATTGAAATTGTAAAAAAGGAATGAGAAAAAATGCCTAAGGAACAATTGATTGAAATTTTAGAAATTTATAAAGACTCTTTTGATAGAAATAATATTGAAGTTGATATTTCTAAAATTAAGAAATCTTCACTTTCTACAAGAAAATTGGGCCTATGCTTTAATAAATCTAAGTCAACAATTCACAATCTAAAAACTAAAGAGCAGCAAACAAGAAAAAAATCTGTAAATACTAAATATGATGAATTAATAATTAAGTCATTTAAGAAAAATAAGGGTTTGTTTGGTAGAAAAAGATTGGAAAGTTATATTAGAACAAAATTCCAAATAGATCTAAATTATAGGACTATTGGTAGAGCGATGAGAAGATTAAACTTATTTTGTTTAATCAGAAGAAAGAAAATAGATAGAGAACAAAAGAACACAAACGTAAAATTTATAGATCTTGTTAATCGTGATTATCACGGAGAGACAAACCAAATAATTGCCACTGATGTTACTTATATTTCTGCACCAAAAGATTGCTTAAACAATTTTGTATTTTTATCTGTTGCGATTGATCACAAAAGCAAATTTGTTGTTAATTATAATCTTTCAAAAAGAAATGATTTAGAACTAGTAATAGAACATATGTCTAAAATCAAAATGGATAAAAAATGAATAGCTCATTCTGATCATGGTTTCCAATATTCTTCAAAAACTTATGTAGATTTAATTCAGAAAAACAATGGTGTTGTATCAATGGGTAGAGTAGGAAATTCTTTAGATAATAGAGAAGCAGAATATTTCTTTTCAATTTTAAAATCAGAATGTTTAAAATTAATCGATATTACAAAAATAACTTTTAATGAATTAAAATCACTGATTGATGATTTTGTGTTTTGATACAACAACGAAAGAATTCAATCAGTATTAAATTGAAAAACACCTCAAGAGTGTTGAGGTGTTTTAGTAAATTAAACTTTTTGTCCACTTTTCGTGTCCCAGTTTAAGTTTTGGTCAATTTCTTGAAATGGAGCGAGTGAAGGGAATCGAACCCTCATAGTCAGCTTGGAAGGCTGAAGTTCTGCCATTAAACTACACTCGCAACTTGCTTAATTATTATACCTACTTTTATTTTTAAGTCAATATTTTTTTAAAAATTCTTAATATTTTTTCTATTTTTATTTTTTATAATTAAGTAAATTACTTTTTTAGTTCTTTTTTTGTTCGTTTTATCAAAAAAATTATTAATTAAGTGGAGAAAAAATGACAGCACAAGTAGAAACAAAAATAAATGACCAAGAAAAACCAATTGTAATTGATTCAGACAAAGATATCAAAGATGCAATAAAAGAAATAGAAAAGAAATATGGTAAAGAATCAATAATGTTATTAGGCCAAGTTAATGACGTGAAAGTTGATTCGTTTCATAGTGGTAGTTTTGCATTAGATCAAGCACTTGGAATCGGTGGTCTTCCAAAAGGTCGGATTATAGAAATTTATGGTCCAGAAAGTTGTGGTAAAACAACTTTGAGTTTACATGCAATTGCTTCGATTCAAGAACAAGGAGGAATAGCTGCTTTTATTGATGCGGAACATTCAATTGATCCTGGTTATGCTTCAAATATTGGAGTTGATGTTAATAATTTAATTCTTTCACAACCAGATTCAGGTGAACAAGCTCTTGAAATTGTTGATATTCTAGCTAAAACTGGTAAAGTGGATTTAATTGTAGTTGATTCAGTTGCAGCTTTAGTCCCAGAAGCTGAATTGCAAGGTGAAATGACTGATCAGCAAATCGGTTTACAAGCACGTTTAATGTCCAAAGCACTCCGTAAAATTACAGGGAATTTAAACAAAAATAAAACAACAATTATTTTTATTAATCAAATTCGTGAAAAAGTCGGCTTAATTTTTGGTAATCCAGAAACAACTCCTGGTGGAAGAGCTTTAAAATTTTATGCAAGTATTAGAATTGAGGTTCGAAAAGGTTCGATCATTAATGAATCCAAAGATATTATTGGAAATGAAATTAAATTTAAAGTTGTTAAAAATAAATTAGCGGCTCCTTATAAAACAGCTAATAGTGAAATTTATTTTGCCCAGGGAATTGATAAGATTGGTGAACTTGTTGATTTAGGTGTTGAAAAAGGAATTATTGAACGCAAAGGGTCTTGATATAGTAAGGATGACAAAAATTTAGCTCAAGGTAAAAAGAACATGAAGGAATACATCGAGCAACACAAAGAAATTAAACAAGAAATTATGAATCAAATAAAAAATATATAAGAAAAAACTTCAACAAGTAAGTTGAAGTTTTTAAATCAAATAAATATTTATTTAATCAAGAATTATTTACGGATATTAAGATCTTCTAATGCTTTTGCGTAAGCATCAAAATCTGTTTCTTTAAGGTGTTTTAATAACACTTTACGTTGAGCAATTTTAGCTAAGAAACCTCTACGTGAGTGGTTGTCTTTTGGATTTTTTGCAAAGTGAGGTTTAAGAGCCTCGATATCTTCTGTTAAAATCGCAATTTGAACAACTGCATTCCCTGTATCTTTAGCATTTTTTCCGTATTTTTTAACTAATTCTGCTTTTCTTTCTTTTGAAACCATAATAAAATCTCCTTTGTGTATTATTATGTTTTAAACCTAGTTTTTAGATTTTTTGTAAAACCAAGTCTAAAATTTATGTTTTTCCTTTTTATTATATAACAAAAAGAATTTATTTAAATCAAGCAAAATCAAAATTTTCTTCAGCTTTTTCAAGATCTAAATCGGTAATTATTTGGTTGTCACTTTTTTTGATTAAACGAAATGTTTTGACAATTTCAATTAGCAACTCATGCTTTTTAGAAGCAAGTTTAAATTCTTTAAGAATATCTTTATTAAACTTAGAATTTTCATCTAAATTAGTTAAAAGAAAAATCCCATTTTGATTATTTTTATTAATTTGAATAAGAGCAGGAAAAATCATTTTACTTTGCTTTAATAAGACTATTACAGATCCGTAATAAAATCCTTCAGCGATTGGAGTGATTTGAGAATCTCTCTCAAAAGTTCATTCAACAGAATTAAAATTAAAAGCTGTAAATGTATAGTTATGAATTAACTTATTATCTAAAAATTCAAGATCTCCAAAGAAAAGAGCTTCTTTTAAATTGGATGTTGAAATTTTAGAACCTTGTTCTTTTAAAATATCAACTCCAATTACATTTGCGTTCTTTAAGAAATTTTTGATATCGCTAACTTTGCAAGCAGCATTTCTGCCACAAGCAAAATTTTTACCAACAATAATTGTACAAGCTAAATTACCTGTTAATTTTTGTAAAAAATCTAACCCTTCCATTAAACCTATTTTAGAAAATTCTAAAAGAACAATTTGATCAATTGGCAAATTTGTGTAATTAGCTAATTTAGCATTATTATCAGTGAATTTTTTTCCCTTGTTCGGTAAATCATCATTATCAAATGTAACTAAAATTTTTCTTCCTTTGAGTTTTTGAGCTTGTTTAAGAAGAGAATAATGTCCTTGGTGAAAGCTTTCGAATGCACCAATGATATAAATGTTGTTCTCTTGGGGTTTAAATTGTTCAAATGGTGTAACTAGTAAACTTTGAGTCATTTTTAAATTAATTTTAATTCTTTAAGTTTTCAGTAGACACCATCATATTCACAATCTAGAGCTATATCTTTAGCTACTCTTTTAATTTTATCGTTAGCTCTTTCCATAGCAACTCCATAATATGCGTCACGAATCATTTCAAAATCGTTAGAGCTATCTCCGAAAGCAATAAGATTATTGATTGAATATCCTAATTTTTCACAAAGAATTTCTAAAGTATGACTTTTAGTAATGTTTTTAGGACTAATGAAAAAACCTCTGGTTCAACGAGCTGATATTTCCATTTGGTAACCTTTTTCTAGAATGTATTTAGAAATTTCATCGCTTAATTCACGTGTATTATCACAATTAATTGTAATTACATATAAATCATTTCTTGACAAATATGCTTCATCAAAATTTTTGTAGTTTTCTTGGAAAGGTCTCACAAATCATGAATCTAAATTCATTTTTGGTGATTTATAAACTTTATTAAAATCAGCCACAGAAAAACCATTAACTTGACTAGCAAATTGATCATAAAGATCAACAACTTCTTCTTTAATTAAAGTACTCTTATATAAGAAGTCTTTCTTTTGAACATCCCAAATAAATGATCCGTTTGCTCCGATGAAATAATCAACTGGTTCTAATTGTTCGAGAAAATCACCTATTGTAGCAAATTCTCTTGCAGTTGAAATTACTGTAATTACTCCATTTTTCTTTAATTCTTTAAATATTTTTTTAGTATTATCTGAAAATTGATTAATACCATTTGGTAATAAAGTTCCATCAACATCAAATGCCGCAACTTTAATTATGTCTTTTAAATTTTGCATTTTAACTTAGCCTTTCTAAAAATACTTTTTTGGGTTGAAATTTATTATTTTGAATAATTCCGACACAAGCAACTTTTTTCTCTTTAATTCCTAAAACTAGTTGATTATCTTTGAAGTTGTTTTTTTGGAAACTTCTTCCAAAATGAAGTTGATTGATTTCGAACTCATTAAGTTCAAAAAAAGGTAAATCAATCAATTCATTTCAATCTAATTGCTCAGATTGATTTTCTTCTAGTTTATTTAATTTAATTGTTCCACATTCAACACGTTTTAAATAATTCATCACACAGCTTGTTTTTAAAAATTTAGCAAGATCCATTAATAAACTACGAACATAAGTTCCTTCAGATACTTTCATGTATATTTCTAGTTCTTGTTTTTTAAAATCAAAATTCAAAATTTGAAGTTCAAAAATCTCGATTTTTTGCACTCTCATTTCAACTTTTTGATTTTCTCTTGCGTACTCATAAGCTTTTTTGCCATTGATTTTTTTAGCACTATAAATTGGAGGGATTTGTTCTTTGAGTTTTAAAATTTTTGGTAAAACTTCTTCGATATTCTTTTTTGTAATTTCTGTTTTTTCTAAAAAACTAACAGGAGTATCTATGTCAAGTGATTCTGATTTATAACCAAACTTAGCTTTAGCAATGTAGGCTTTTGTTTTATCAGAGATATATTCTAAAAGTTTAGTGTCGCTATCAGTTGCGACAATCATTAAACCGCTTGCTAATGGATCTAAAATTCCTGTATGACCTACTTTTGTAGCATTAATTTTTTTACCAAATTTACGAATAGTTTGATTAGCAAACTCTTTTGAAGCTTTATGAAATTTATAAAACATTTTCTTACTCCTAATCTCGTTTGATGTGTATTAATATTTTACTAAAAAGTGAATTTTTATGGTTTTTTTTAATATCTTTTTAGGTCTTGTTTTTAGTTAAAGCAAGCAAGTTTAATTATAAAATGCTATAATATAGCATAATTATGAAGACAAAAAATAAAGTAAAAAAACCAATTCTTATTTTTAGTGGACCTAGTGGTGTGGGTAAAGGAACAATTGAAAGATTACTTTTTAATTTTGATGAGTTGAATTTGTCTTTATCTTGTTCAGCTACTACAAGAAAACGTAGAGAAGGTGAACTTGATGGTGTGCACTACTATTTCATTGATGTGGATGAATTTCGTGACAAAATTAAGAAATATAAATTTTTAGAATTTTCTTATCACCTTGGTAATTATTACGGGACTTTATTTTCAGAATTAGATCGGATTCATTCAAAAAACAAAGTACCAATGCTTGAAATTGAAACTGGTGGAGCAAAACAAGTTATAGCTAAGTTAAAGCAAGAAGAAGACAAATATAATTTAATTACAATTTTTGTATTACCACCATCAATTAATGAGCTTAGAAGAAGAATTATCAATCGTGGTTCTGAAGATGAAGAAACTTTGAAATTAAGATTAGCAAAAGCTGAAGAAGAAATTGCTGAATCTGATATTTTTAAATACCAAATAATTAATGTTGATCCAAACGAAGCAGCAGAAGAAATTCGTCAAATTTTACACAAGGAATTAAATATTGATTAAGCATTTTGAAAAAACTCTCAAAGGTGATTATCGAATTAAAAATGACGATCGTGTTGGATTTTTCGAAAACGAAGGAGCATATTTAGCTGTTCTTTGTGATGGAATGGGCGGACATTCTTATGGAGATGTTGCGGCAAGTATGCTTGTTTCTTCTCTTGGACTACAGTTTCAAAATATTGCAGGTGGTTATAAATTCCAAGATGCTATTCAAACTAAAAAGTGAATAGGTATTGCGATTGAAACTGCTAAAAAGGAACTTAAAAAACAAGTTGATCAAGATCCTAGCAAAATGCAAATGGGAACTACCTTAGTTGCAGCAATTATAATTCCTAAGCTTCGTCGTTTTTTTGTTTTTAATTCTGGTGATTCAAGAGCTTATGCTTTTACTCACAAAAATGAATTAATTCAAATTACAAAAGATCAAAATGTCGGAAATTCAATGATTGATAGAGGACTTGATTTTGTGCAAGCTTTTTCGAACGAAAAAGCTCGTTATTTAACTAGTTCAATTGGACCAATGATGAGTACAACTGTCGAAATTTATGATTTTGACGAAAAAAGCTATTCGAATGTTAAAAGACTTCTTCTTACATCTGATGGTGTTCATGAATTTTTATATCATTCTGAACTTGAATACCTAACTTCATTATCAGGAACTCCTGAATTTATAGGAACAAAAATTCTTGAAAAAGCCACAATCAATCAATCAAACGATAATATGAGTGTTATTGTTGTGGACTTTGAATTTGGAGGTTCTAATAATGATTAATAGCAATATTAAACGTAACTCAAACGTTTTTCAAAAATATGAAATCATTAATTCTATTGGTAATGGAGGAATGGGCTCTGTCTTTTTGGTGAAATCTCTTGAAAATAATCAGTATTATGCCTTAAAATATCGTAATAATGATTTTAACGAAGTAAATAAGAAGCGTTTTAAATCAGAAATTCAACTTTTAGGAAAATTAAATTGTAAAAGAATTCCGAAATTAATTGATTTTTATGAAGATGATACTGAGCAGTACTATGTTATGGAATATATCAAAGGAGTGACCTTACAAAGTAAAATTGCAGATAATGGTGCTTTAGATTCAAGGCTAGCAGTCAATTACGGACTACAAATAGCAGAAGCAATTGGTGATTTACATGCTAATGGTATTATTCACAGAGATATTAAAAGTCAAAACATCTTAATTGATGAATCTCAAAATATTAAATTAATTGATTTAGGAATTTCTTTAACAAATGATTCGCAGCGTTTCACCAAAACTAACGCAATTATTTGTAGCCCATATTATGCGGCACCTGAATTTACAATCCGTAATTCTAAAATTACTAAAGCGGTTGATATTTATGCTTTGGGAATAATTATGTTTGAAATGATTATTGGTAAATATCCATTTGAAGGTAATCAGGAAAGCGAAACAATTTTAATGCACCGTAACAAAAACTTTCCTAATCCACGAGAATTTAGAGATATTAATCAAGCTTTATGTAATGTAATCTTAAAAGCAACAGCTAAACGACCTGAAGATCGTTATCAAGATGTTTGAGATTTTAGTAGTGATCTTAGAACTTCATTAGACATAACAAGAACATTAGAAAAACCATTATCACCAAAAACAATTAAACCTAAAAAAGGAATAGCTGAATTTATTAATAGCAATTTATTTTTAGTTCTTGCTATTAGTGTTATTTTATTAGTTATTTTAGTCCTTGTCTTTTTAATTTGAAGGTTGGCATAAATGAGTCAAATTTATAAAGTTTATTCAATTGTGGCAGGTATTTATACAGTTGTACATAACGACCTAGTTTTAAAAATTCCTGCCGCAGGTAAATTAAGGTATTTAGAATTACAACCTATTGTTGGTGATAATGTCTTAGTAAAAGACGGGCAATTAGTTGAAATTCTTGAGCGTAAAAATGAATTTATTCGTCCTAAAGTAGCAAATGTGGATCAAATGTTAGTTTTTATGTCAATTAAAGAACCGGAATTTCAACCTTTTTTAGTTGATAAATATTTAGCAATTATTGAAAGCAAAAAGATTAAACCTGTTTTATGTTTTACAAAGGTAGATTTAGATCAAGAGCAAGCATCTTATTGGGCTAATTATTATAAACAAATGGGATATGAAGTTATTTTAATTAATAATAGCAAAATAGAAGAAACGACTTTAAATGCTTTAAAATCAAAAATTAAAGATAAATATTCTGTTTTTATGGGCCAAAGCGGTGTTGGAAAAACTACTACACTCAATAGCCTCGGAAATTATAGTTTCGAAACACAACAAATTTCCAAAGCATTAGGACGTGGAAAACATACCACAAGAGTGGTAAGTATTATTGAATTTAATGATGGTTTTTTAATTGATACACCTGGTTTTTCTTCATTAGAGTTAGAATTGAGTAAAATAGAATTAGCACAAAGTTTTGAAAGTTTTCAAAAACTTGCTCAAACTTGTAAATTTCGTTCTTGTCTTCATAATCAAGAACCTAAAGATTTTTGTGCTATCAAACAGAACATTGGGACAAATCTTGTTCCAGAACTACGTTATAAAAATTATTTAAAACTTTTATCAGAGTTAGAATAGGGAAATTTATGAAAAAATATGTTACACCTAGTTTATTAAATGTTGAGCCAGAAAAAAGATTAGCAATGGCAAATACATTAGTAGAGAATGGAATTAAATGAATTCACTATGATATTATGGATGGTGAATTTGTTCCAAATACAGCTATTTCAGTGAAGGAAATTGAAAATATTAATAAAAATGGATTACCACACATTAAAGATGCACATTTAATGGTTGTTGATCCTTACAATTACATCCCGCTTGTTTCAGAATCTTGTGATATTATTACATTCCATTATGAAGCGATTTGTGATGATCTTGAACAATTTGAAAGTTTTTTAGAAGAACATTATCATGAATTCAAAATTGGTCTTGCAATTAAACCTGAAACCGAAGTTTCTGAGATTGTTCCGTTTTTGGATAAACTTGCACTTGTGTTAGTTATGTCTGTGCAACCAGGTAAAGGCGGTCAAAAATTTATGCCAATTGCACTTGAAAAAATTCAAGCTTTAAAAAATTTAAGAGTTAAAAACGGTTATGACTTTTTAATTCAAGTTGATGGTGGAATTAATTCAGAAACAGGACCGCAATGTTTTGAAGTCGGAGCTGATGCTTGTGTTGCTGGAACATTTTTAGTAGTATCTCCAAATAAAGAAACAATTAATTCCGTTTTAGGAAAATTTGCTAAATAATTTTTTATATAAAATAAGTACCTTAAATTTAGTTTTTTATTGAGGTGCTTTTTCTTTCTCTTTTTTAAAAAAAGAAATAAAAAAACTAGCTAATGCTAGTATGGTCAATTTCTTGAAATGGAGCGAGTGAAGGGAATCGAACCCTCATAGTCAGCTTGGAAGGCTGAAGTTCTGCCATTAAACTACACTCGCAATTCGTTTGTGTGTTAATATTATAGCACAAAAATAAAGCTTCCAAGAGATTTTTTTATTTAAATAAAATTATTCTATATTAGAATAAATAAATTAGACACTTAACGTCGCATGTGTTAAAAAACCATGCGGCGTTTTTCAATTTAAATTTGATTGAGGTCTTTCGAAGCTATATCAAGAAAAATATTTAGATATGATTGAATTTACTTCGCTATCTAACATTTTATTAGTTTCATAAAAATCTAATAATTCTCTTTGAACTAATGCAAAAATAAATTCGGAAGGTCTATTTGCTAATGAATTACCTTTTGGAGACATTGATTGTTTAGTATTTACATTTTTTAAAAATTTAGAAAAGGCAAAATTTGCATATTCAATTCCGTGATCTGAATGAAAAATAGTAGGTTTGACTTTGTGGTTATCAAGAGTATCTTGAACAAGCTTTATAGTAGATGCAGAATCTCTTATATCCGATAAAGTTCAATTTAAAACAGTGTTACTAAAAGTTTCGGTGATAACATGAAGAAATCTCATTCCTTCTTTTGTTTTAATAAATTTAATATCTGCATGTAATTTTTCACCAAAATAATTTGATTTAAAATTTCCTTGAACTAAATCTGATGCTCAGATTCTAGAGAATTTTACCTCTTTGTTTTTCTTTGATTTTTTCTTTTGATATGCTCTTGATTTATATTGATTAAATTCATAATTTAGTCTAAATAAATATGAAGAAATTCTTTTTTGGTGCGTTAATAAGTATTTTTGATAAAGTTTATCTCTTCCTATAACAAAATTAGAATTTTTAGCTTCTAAATTAATTCAATTAATTAATTCATGATCAATATATTTCTTTTTGTCAATTTTTTCTTTCTTAGAATAAGAGTAATAAAAAGAAGTTCGATTTAATTTCAAAACTAATGAAATTTTTGAAATATTTCTAAATTGTTTACTTTTTTCTTCTTTTCTTTTTCTAATTTTTTCAAAAATTTCTTGTTGTTTTATTCCTCTTTCTTCCAAAATTTCTTCCATAATATCCTGATAAAGATCTCTATCTTCCTCACACAATTCATTGATGCTAACTCTTTTTCTTCTTCCTGAGTTAGGTTTTTTATTTTTACCTGATTTACTTTCTAAATTATTCATGTTAGAATTATATATTTTTATCCAACTCTTTAATAAAGCTTTCGCTCTTCTATAAGGATTTTCATGCTTACCCTTTTTTCTTTGTTTTATGATTTGATATCTTTCTCAAAAATCTTCAACAAAAGTTTTAATTTTTATTTCAAAACCTTCTTTTTGGTAAATGTGGATATATTTTAATTTTTGTTCTTTTGTAAATTGTTTTAAACGCATAAAAAAGACACATTCCTTTCTTTTTGGAATGTGGCTCGAGTGTAACTTGCAGTGCAACGAAAAACACCTTCCCTTGAGAAATTTAGGGAGGTGTTTTTTTGGTGTTTTTGTTTTGAGTTTTAATTAACTATTTTTATAAGTTTTAAAGAACTTATTTCTTTTGGTGTTAGATCTTCTTTTTCTATAAGAATATTCATATAATTGCATTTCTTTGATTTTTGGATCTCAAGGTTCTTTAAAATAATTTCAATTAAAAAATAATTCATCAGATGTTAAAAAACCTAATATTTCTCTTGGCATATTGTTAATTTTTCTTTCTGTTTCTATTATATTTTCATCTAGTATTTTGTTAAAATTTGTTTTCTTCGGGTATTGTCTTCTTACTAATCCATTGAAGTTTTCTATTGAACCTTTTTGAAAAGATGCATATGCATCGGCTTTGTAAATTTTAATTTGTAGCCTATATCCTATCATGAAAAAGATCTTAAATTCAAATCCGTTATCAATTGTTATAGACTTCACATTTAATTTTCTTTCTTTAATTAATTCGAATAAAATTTTAGCTACAATTCAAGGGTTTTTATTAGGTACTTTTCTTATTAATCCATACCTAGTTTTTCTTTCTTCAAAAGTTAGTAAATGTTCGCTTTTTGAACCTGTTTTTCCAATTATTAAATCAGCTTCTCAGTGCCCGAATTCTGACCTATCATTAATATTTTTAGGCCTAAAAGTTATAGGAACTATATATCTATTTCCAACAAGTCTTGTTAAAACATTCCCATTTCTTTTTCCGCCTTTTTTATAATAACTTCGTAATTTATTTTTCTTTGTTAATGCTCATAAACCACTATTAATTCAGTTGTACAAAGTTTTTAAAGAAGGGACAGGAAAATTATTGGTATTATATACTATTAATCTGGAATTTTTGACTCCTAAAAAAATAGGATTATATATATTTAAAAAAGCTTTTGTAAAATCATTGTAATAAGAAAATTCAGATTCTAATTTAAATTGATATTTTCATTTTTCTCTTATTTTATGTTTCTTTTCAGCCTCTTCTGCTATATATCCATTTTCTGTTGAATTATTTTTGATTTCTCTTCAAATTGTAGATTTTGAAAATCCAATTTCTTTAGCAATTTGTTCTATAGAGAGTGAACTATTTTTAAAAAAAAAAAAAAAATTCTAATTGATAAACTGGGACACGAAATATGGACACAACCATATTTCGTGTTTTTATATATTTAGGAGGTATTATGAGACAATTAAAGGCACATGAATGATTAGAACTATTCGGTAGTTATGAAGATTACAAAAATAATTTGATATCAAAAAATGATTTTGAACTTAAATATTATTCAATCAGAGGTTTTAGTTTTTTTGATAGAAAATTCAATGAGGCTAAAAAATATTTTGTCTTCAAGTATAACAGATATAATTTAGGAATGATAAATATAGAATCGCAAACAGGTAAATCATCTAAAAAAGGTAAAGGGTCAGGTAGACCAAAAAGGCAAAAAATTACTCCTATTGAAATTGTAAAAAAGGAATGAGAAAAAATGCCTAAGGAACAATTGATTGAAATTTTAGAAATTTATAAAGACTCTTTTGATAGAAATAATATTGAAGTTGATATTTCTAAAATTAAGAAATCTTCACTTTCTACAAGAAAATTGGGCCTATGCTTTAATAAATCTAAGTCAACAATTCACAATCTAAAAACTAAAGAGCAGCAAACAAGAAAAAAATCTGTAAATACTAAATATGATGAATTAATAATTAAGTCATTTAAGAAAAATAAGGGTTTGTTTGGTAGAAAAAGATTGGAAAGTTATATTAGAACAAAATTCCAAATAGATCTAAATTATAGGACTATTGGTAGAGCGATGAGAAGATTAAACTTATTTTGTTTAATCAGAAGAAAGAAAATAGATAGAGAACAAAAGAACACAAACGTAAAATTTATAGATCTTGTTAATCGTGATTATCACGGAGAGACAAACCAAATAATTGCCACTGATGTTACTTATATTTCTGCACCAAAAGATTGCTTAAACAATTTTGTATTTTTATCTGTTGCGATTGATCACAAAAGCAAATTTGTTGTTAATTATAATCTTTCAAAAAGAAATGATTTAGAACTAGTAATGGAACATATGTCTAAAATCAAAATGGATAAAAAATGAATAGCTCATTCTGATCATGGTTTCCAATATTCTTCAAAAACTTATGTAGATTTAATTCAGAAAAACAATGGTGTTGTATCAATGGGTAGAGTAGGAAATTCTTTAGATAATAGAGAAGCAGAATATTTCTTTTCAATTTTAAAATCAGAATGTTTAAAATTAATCGATATTACAAAAATAACTTTTAATGAATTAAAATCACTGATTGATGATTTTGTGTTTTGATACAACAACGAAAGAATTCAATCAGTATTAAATTGAAAAACACCTCAAGAGTGTTGAGGTGGCTCGATTGTAATTTGCATTGCAACGAAAAAAATTGAAAAACAAAAGAAAAAAGCATGGTTTTATCCACGCTAAATCAGGATAAAAAAATTAGACACATTCCAAAAAGAAAGGAGCGTGTCTTTTTTATGCGTTTAAAACAATTTACAAAAGAACAAAAATTAAAATATATCCACATTTACCAAAAGAAGGTTTTGAAATAGCGATTATAACTTTTGTTGAAGATTTTTGAGAAAGATATCAAATCATAAAACAAAGAAAAGAGGGTAAGCATGAAAATCCTTATAGAAGAGCGAAAGCTTTATTAAAGAGTTGGATAAAAATATATAATTCTAACATGAATAATTTAGAAAGTAAATCAGGTAAAAGTAAAAAACCTAACTCAGGAAGAAGAAAAAGAGTTAGCATCAATGAATTGTGTGAGGAAGATAGAGATCTTTATCAGGATATTATGGAAGAAATTTTGGAAGAAAGAGGAGTAAAGCAACAAGAAATTTTTGAAAAAATTAGAAAAAGAAAAGAAGAAAAAAGTAAACAATTTAGAAATATTTCAAAAATTTCATTAGTTTTGAAATTAAATCGAACTTCTTTTTATTACTCTTGTTCTAAGAAAGAAAAAATTGACAAAAAGAAATATATTGATCATGAATTAATTAATTGAATTAATTTAGAAGCTAAAAATTCTAATTTTGTTATAGGAAGAGATAAACTTTATCAAAAATACTTATTAACGCACCAAAAAAGAATTTCTTCATATTTATTTAGACTAAATTATGAATTTAATCAATATAAATCAAGAGCATATCAAAAGAAAAAATCAAAGAAAAATAAAGAGGAAAAATTCTCTAGAATCTGAGCATCAGATTTAGTTCAAGGAAATTTTAAATCAAATTATTTTGGTGAAAAATTACATGCAGATATTAAATTTATTAAAACAAAAGAAGGAATGAGATTTCTTCATGTTATCACAGAAACTTTTAGTAACACTGTTTTAAATTGAACTTTATCGGATATAAGAGATTCTGCATCTACTATAAAGCTTGTTCAAGATACTCTTGATAAACATCAAATCAAACCTACTATTTTTCATTCAGATCACGGAATTGAATATGCAAATTTTGCCTTTTCTAAATTTTTAAAAAATGTAAATACTAAACAATCAATGTCTCCAAAAGGTAATTCATTAGCAAATAGACCTTCCGAATTTATTTTTGCATTAATTCAAAGAGAATTATTAGATTTTTATGAAACTGATAAAATGTTAGATAGCGAAGTGAATTCAATCATATCTAAATATTTTTCTTGATATAACTTCGAAAGACCTCAATCAAATTTAAATTGAAAAACGCCGCATGGTTTTTTAACACATGCGACGTTAAGTGTCTAATTTATTTATCCTAATATATGGTTTTATCCACGCTTTTTTTGTGTTTTTTAAAAATTATTTAAAATTTTTTGTGGTGTTTTTGAGAATAGGTACACCATATGAATTATAAAAGAATTACATTTAAAACGAGAGTTCAATTAGAATTTTTTTTAAAAAATAGTTCACTCTCTATAGAACAAATTGCTAAAGAAATTGGATTTTCAAAATCTACAATTTGAAGAGAAATCAAAAATAATTCAACAGAAAATGGATATATAGCAGAAGAGGCTGAAAAGAAACATAAAATAAGAGAAAAATGAAAATATCAATTTAAATTAGAATCTGAATTTTCTTATTACAATGATTTTACAAAAGCTTTTTTAAATATATATAATCCTATTTTTTTAGGAGTCAAAAATTCCAGATTAATAGTATATAATACCAATAATTTTCCTGTCCCTTCTTTAAAAACTTTGTACAACTGAATTAATAGTGGTTTATGAGCATTAACAAAGAAAAATAAATTACGAAGTTATTATAAAAAAGGCGGAAAAAGAAATGGGAATGTTTTAACAAGACTTGTTGGAAATAGATATATAGTTCCTATAACTTTTAGGCCTAAAAATATTAATGATAGGTCAGAATTCGGGCACTGAGAAGCTGATTTAATAATTGGAAAAACAGGTTCAAAAAGCGAACATTTACTAACTTTTGAAGAAAGAAAAACTAGGTATGGATTAATAAGAAAAGTACCTAATAAAAACCCTTGAATTGTAGCTAAAATTTTATTCGAATTAATTAAAGAAAGAAAATTAAATGTGAAGTCTATAACAATTGATAACGGATTTGAATTTAAGATCTTTTTCATGATAGGATATAGGCTACAAATTAAAATTTACAAAGCCGATGCATATGCATCTTTTCAAAAAGGTTCAATAGAAAACTTCAATGGATTAGTAAGAAGACAATATCCGAAGAAAACAAATTTTAACAAAATACTAGATGAAAATATAATAGAAACAGAAAGAAAAATTAACAATATGCCAAGAGAAATATTAGGTTTTTTAACATCTGATGAATTATTTTTTAATTGAAATTATTTTAAAGAACCTTGAGATCCAAAAATCAAAGAAATGCAATTATATGAATATTCTTATAGAAAAAGAAGATCTAACACCAAAAGAAATAAGTTCTTTAAAACTTATAAAAATAGTTAATTAAAACTCAAAACAAAAACACCAAAAAAACACCTCCCTAAATTTCTCAAGGGAAGGTGTTTTTCGTTGCACTGCAAGTTACACTCGAGCCACCTCAAGAGTGTTGAGGTGTTTTAGTAAATTAAACTTTTTGTCCACTTTTCGTGTCCCAGTTTATAAAACCATGCTTTTTTCTTTTGTTTTTCAATTTTTTTCGTTGCAATGCAAATTACAATCGAGCCACATTCCTTTCTTTTTGGAATGTGTCTAATTTTTTATCCTGATTTAGTTTTTAGGACACGTGGAGTCATGGATAATTTATTTATTCTAATATAGCTAATTTCTATAGCTTCTTTTATTTTAAATTTTCTTTTTTTGCAAAATTCTCAATTATTTCTTTATCTGTTTTTTCTTCTTCTTTGACTTTAGAATAACAAAAGCTTATAGTATTGTCTTTTTCAAATCACGTATATAATTTTTCTCTTAATATATATGTTTTTTCACTATTATAAATGCTTCTTTTTTGACCTTTGGGATTTCTTCTTATACCAATGCAATATTTTTTATTCGGATCTTCTGAATCTTTATTACTCATTTTTTTTACTATTGCGACTCTTTCTTCATCACTACATTCGTGATTTTCTTTCATTTTTGTAGGTATTTTGCTTCCGAAATATTTACTAAACTGCCTTAATATATCTCCTATATTTTCTTTGTATTCTATTTTAAAATATTCTCTTATTTCTCGAGCTTCTAACAATAAGCAACAAGAATTGGCCTCGCAAACTAATTCTTTTTCCGAATCATCTATAAAGTTTAACTTTAATAGTGCAAATTTATTTTTCTTTTGTTTTTCTTCTGTAAACCTTTCTACTAATACAATATATTTAATTTCTTTGTATTTAAAGATAAAACTTGATATTAATCGCTCCTTTTCTTCCATGTCTAATTTTAGTTTTTTTAAATTTTCTAAACTTCGCATAATAATATTCCTTTCATTATTATTATATCGCAAGCCACTCATTTATTTTGAATTTCATAAATCATTGTATTATATACTAAAATTGTTTTAACTTTTTTAAAAATCCTCAAAATCAAAAAAATGAATTAAAATTCATGTTACTAAAATTAACTTTTTTAATTTGAATCTATTTACAATTTAATTTAACTTTACAACTATTCATTTACCTAATTTTGTTGAGCCTTCATATTTGATAAAACCTGCTTTTTTCATTTTGGTTAGATGATAACGAACACCATCTATTGTAAGGTTTAATTTATCTGCTATTTCTTTTGCACTTATTTCAGGATTTTGCATTATCATTTTGATAATTTCGTCTTGTTTAGTAGTAGTTTTAGTAGTAGTTTTAGTAGTAGTTTTTTGGTAATTACTACTATTAAAATGATCATTTAAAAATTCCGCATTGATGCCCATGACTGCGTTTGTATAATTATCTTCTTCGTTATCAGGATAAAACTTTAAATCAGGTGAATTGTTTTCTAAAAGAGCATCTTTTGCACGTCTTATACCTGATCCGTAAGACTCTATTAAATTAAGTGCAAAAAACATATCTTTCAATTCTTTATTAATATATTGTCTTCTATCAAAACGTTTATTGTTATTCAAAGCATTTATCGTAACAGGCGGCAATGGTCTATTGTGATTTACAAAAGAAATGCTATCTTTATAAATATATATTCCTACATATTCAGGTGTATCATACTCTTTATGCAATATAGCATTTGTAGCAAGTTCTTCAAATGCTGTAAGTGGATAGTTAAATATAATTTTGTGTTCAATTTTATTAGATTCTCTAATTGTATAAGAAGTCATAATATTGTTTTTGAAGTAATCATTTACCTGTTTAACTTGCATCCAAACTGGTCCATCAAATCTCTTTGATTCCATTTTATCTGTTCCCTCAACTTCTCTTATGATTTCCACATGAGCATTTGGAATAAATTTATTTGGCTTTTCAGCGAACATAAGTACAGCGAAATTCTTTGCTCTATAACCTCCATACTCGCTTTCACTTACAAGTTGTAGACTTTTTGCTATATCCAGTTTCGACATTTCTCTAATATCTTTTTTCGCTCCTGTTTGGAATAAGTATTCTTTCATATACTCATAGCTTAAATCATCTATTGTTGCTGTCTCATTGAGGTTTGAACTAAATGAGAATCCTGCAAATTTTTTTAATATCTCAAATTCTTCAGTTGGATTAGGTAACCTAGAATCTCTTTCAACTCTAATATATCTTCCTGCTTTTAATCTTATATTTTTGTCTTTTTCTGCTTTCTCACTTGTTTGAAACGGACCACCTGCAGTGGGTTCTACTGCAAGAATCATATAATATTTATTATCAATTATGTCAGAAGTAATATGATATTTAATTTTGGGATGAATATTAGAAAGGAGAGACTTTAATTCGTTTTCGATACATTCAATTTTTGATTCAGTTATTCCTGTAATTGGTCTTTTAGGAATTGCCTTTTCACCTGTCTCTTTATCATCTACTTCTTCTATGCCAATAAATAATAATCCGATCTCGTTGTTCATGTAATTATTAGCAAAAGCACAAGCGGTTTTTAGAATTTTATCTTTAAAATTTACTGACTTTTTATATTCAATAAAACTATTTTCCATATTTCTATTTTCAAGAATGTTATGAGCCATTCTCTTTATATCAAGAATCTGCATGATAACTCCTTTTTTTATTTTTATATTGAGATATTCAAAATAATTAATAAATTTCTATAAAAGACTTATTGTTTTGTTTTAATACTTAATATGATTATAATTATTCTTTTTTAGTTGTTTTTTTATTATTGATCGATTTGATATTAATATAATTTTTTACATAATAATTGGTTTTTTAGAGAATATTTACCATTTTCTCATTTCTTGGGGGATGTGAAAAATATTCATAAAATTAAACTAAACTCATTTGATAATAGTTTGAGCTTAATATTTTAAATTTTAATTGTTATTCCGTAGTCTCGTTTCATGACTTGCTTTAATCCATTTTGTGAAATTATATTCTTTAATAATTATAGCATTTTGTGCACCCTAAATATAAGACCATCATAGAGTTATAATTTTAATTTTTATATGTTTATAAAAACCGTCTTATGCTTTTGAATTGCTTAAAAAAATAAAAAAAGTCTGATTGCTTAGCATCAAACCTCTATCTATCAAATGGTGGAGATGACGGGAGTCGAACCCGTGTCCACACATAAGCAAATTTTACGCTTCTACAGTTTAGTTTATTCTTTGTAATTATCGAAAACTAGAACAAACAAGAAAGTTTTTGATAATTGATCTAATTTCACTAAAGCTGCGATCATTTTCTTTAGCTATCCTTTTTAACAACATTTTTAACTTAAAGGAGTCGGTCAAAAACGACTTTACTGCTATTTATTAAGCAAATGCAAAGCTTTGTGTTCCAGCGAAAGCTGGGTTGCTGAATGAAAATTCTTCAGCTTGTTTTTCAGATTTTCCGTTTAAGAAAGCCTAGTAGCAATTATAGTCTGCCACACTACTGCAACGCTCAACCACCTATATGTGTCGAAACCATTACACCCCCGTTTAATAAAACTTTAAAGCTTTTTTAATTGCTTTTTGGGTTTCTTCCTTAACTATTTTAGCACGTTTGTCGTATTTTTTTAAACCTTTTGCAAGTGCAATTTCTAATTTTATGTAACTTCCTGAAAAATATAATTTTAATGGAATTAATGTAACTTGCATTGTTTCAATTTTTTGTTTAAGTTTACGAATTTCTTTTTTATGTAAGAGAAGTTTGCGATCACGATATTCATCGCATTTTAATAGCATGTATTGTTTAAAGAAAGAATCTTTTAAATAGACTTCATCTTTATAAATTGAGCAGTATGCATTGGAAATATCAACACTATTTGCTCTACAAGTTTTTACTTCTCATCCTTGAAGTTCAATTCCGGCTTCATATTTTTCTAAAATTTCATAATCATGAAATGCTTTTTTATTATTAGATATTATTTTCATAATTCAATTAATATTATAAATGATAAGAAACTAACTTTTTCAAAATTTTATTTGGTGCATTTTGAAATTGCTTTAAAATATTAATTGCAAGTTATCAAGAAATAAATTGAAATTTAAACAAAATTAAAAAAAGTTTTGTTTAAATAAAATTTCTTGTATAATAATATTGCAACTTGGGGGGATAGCAAAGCGGCCAAATGCGGGTGGCTGTAACCCACTTTCTTAGGATTCGGGGGTTCGAATCCCTCTCCCCCCACCATTTTGCCCCATAGCCAAGCGGTAAGGCAGCGGGTTTTGGTTCCGCCATGCGTTAGTTCGAATCTAACTGGGGCAGCCATATCGTCGGAAGACGATTTTTTTATTCTATTTTGAAAATGAAAAGATTGATTTTTTTAAAATAAATCAATCTTTTTTTAATCTTTTAAAAATATAATTGTAAAATATCATATGATATGAAAAAAGAATTAGATAAAATTACACCACTTGAAAAAGATTTCCCAAGATGATATACTGATGTTGTCAAAAATGGTAATTTAATTGCTTATGGACCAACAAAAGGAACTTTAATTTTCAAACCTAATTCATATGGTATTTGAGAATTAATTCAAGAAAACCTTAATAAAATTTTTAAAGAAAAAGGTGTTCAAAATGTATATTTACCATTATTAATTCCTGAAAGTTTATTTGCTCTTGAAAAAGAGCATGTTGAAGGATTTAATCCAGAACTTGCAACAGTTACGCATGTCGGAAATCGTGAGCTTAGTGAAAAATTATATATTAGACCTACTTCTGAAGTTCTTTTTGCTGATTTTTTTAAAAATTCAATTGAATCATATAATGACTTACCATTAATTTTTAATCAATGAGCAAATGTTTTAAGATGAGAAAAAACAACTAATCCATTTTTAAGATCAAGAGAGTTTTTATGACAAGAAGGTCATACTTCACATGCTGATCCACTTGAAGCGAGAAAATTTACTCGTTCAATGATTAACACTTATTCAAAATTTTTAAAAAATTATTTAGCAATTCCAACTATTGTTGGTAAAAAAACACCACACGAAAAATTCGCTGGTGCGTGTTCAACATACACAATTGAAGCAATGATGAAAGATGGTAAAGCTCTTCAAGCGGGTACTAGTCATTATCTTGCTCAAAACTTTTCTAAACCTTATAAAATTACATTTAAAAATAAAGAAAATAAAGAAGAATTTGTTTATCAAACTTCATGAGGTGTTACAACAAGATTAATTGGCGCTATTATCATGACACATGGTGATAACCGTGGAATTATTATCCCTCCACGTGTTGCTCCAATTCAAGTCGATATTTTAGAACTTTTTGCTAAAAAATCACCAAGAGTTTCTGAAGTTGCTGCTAAATTGCAATCAGAATTAGGACGTAAATATCGTGTGAGATTAGATTCAAGTGATAAAAATCCAGGATATAAAGCGGCAAATAGTGAAATTCAAGGAGTGCCACTTAGAATTGAAGTTGGTCCACGTGATCTTGAAAATGATATGGTAACAATTGTTCGTAGAGATCAAGTCGAAACAAAAATTTTGGTTAAATTAGATCAAGTTAAAACACAAGTTGGACAATTATTAGATCAAATTCATGACGATCTTTATGCAGCAGCTAAACAGCGTCTTGACGAAAAAACTATTTATGTTTACAACTACGACGATTTTAAAACAAACATTGAAAAACAAAACTTTGTTATTGCACCATTTTGTTGTTCTGAACAAGCTGAAGAAGACATTAAAGCAGAAACAGGAGCAACTACAAGATGTATTCCTAAAATTTTAGATAAACCTTTAAAAAATGCAAAATGTATTTATAAACATTGTGATAGTGAAACAAATCGTTATGTTGTTTTTGCGAAAGCATATTAAAAATCAAGTTGTTTAATCAACTTGATTTTCTTTTGCTTTTTTATGATCATTAACTACTTTATTGAGTTTTCTTAGTCAATCCTGAGTTTCCAAGTTGGAAGCTCTTTTTTATACCTTTTACCTTATTACTTATATACATAGTATATAAGTACACTTTTTAATTATTTTAATTTTTTACAATGATTACAATGATAATAATGTATAATATAAATATGAGTAACTACATTCTGTATAAAAGAAAAAACCCAAAAGGGATTTACATTGCATTAGGAATATCAAAAGGATACGGTAAAGGGATTGGGAATTTAGTTGGATTAGGTTATTGAGAAGAAATTAAAGAAAAATATTCTCTGCAAAACATCGATGATTTAAAACCAATTGCTAGATTGGTTCCTGTTGGAGAAGATAAAATTGAAGTTAAAACCAAATTTTTCCAATTACTTAACCCAACATCTGTCGAAACAAATGTAAAAAACGTTGGTATTGAACTTATTTATAAAGTAATTAAAGAACTAGATTTATTTAAAGGATTACCTAAAACTAAACACAAATCTTTAGAAGAAGTATTAGAATTTATTGTTGCAACAAGAATAATTCAACCAAGAAGTTATATTTGTCAATACAAAAACAAAAATGATTTTTTACATAAGATAGATGTAAAAAAATCTTCAATTTATAACTATTTTGATACTTTTTTAGAATATAAAAATACAATTTTAAACTAGGACAGAAAAAATTAACAATTTATTAAATTGGATAGCCCCATACTATATTCGTATGGGGTTTTTCAATTCAGACATGATTGAATTCTAAATTTATTGTATCAATGAACATAATTAGATATCACTTTTTCTAGTTCATTCAAAGTCATAGCTTTGATATTTAAATCTCTAATTAATTCAGTTTTTAAATTTGAAAATCAATATTCCACAACTCTATTATCTAAACTATTTCCTACTTTTGAAAGCGAAATTATTCCACCTTTATTTTGAATAAAACGAGAAAAATCATCAGATGTATAAGTTGAGCAATGATCTGAATGTAGTATAAAACTTTTTTCAAAATCAACATTTTCAAATGTTTTGTAAATTAATTTTGAATCATTAAATTTGGAAAGAGAAAAACTAATTATTTCTTTAGTTTTATGTTTAATTACTACTGAAAGATAAACATTATTGTTTATTGCATCTTTTGTCGCTGGAAGATATGTTACATCAGTAGCGTATATATTTCTGTTATATACATCATTATAATCTCTATTAACAATAAACTAGGACAATAAAAATTAACATTCCTTCGAATGTTAATTTTTTATATTTTTAAAGGAGAAAAAATGGGTAAACATTTTACAGAAGAACAAGAAAAAGAAATTTATAATACATTTTTTCAATTAGGTAAAAAGGATGCGATTGAACTGATGTATAAATATGGTGCAAAAGCAAAAGATAAATATGTGAAAGCGAGATTACGAAGAATATTAAAACATTATAATTTTAATATGAATAAAAAACCAAGAAAGCCTGGAACCGGTAGGTCAAGAAAAGCGAAAGAACAAGATATAAATTGAAACATTTTTACACGAGAAGATTTAATTGAAATTGCAAAAAGATATAGAGAAATTACAAAAGATAAATTTAAAACAGAAAAAGTTCAAGAGGCATCACATATTAATATGGCTTCGTATAAACTTGCTATTTTGTTGTATCTTTGTAGACAAACAATATCCAAACATAAAAGAAATAATTTTGCTCCTAGAATTAAATCCAGAAAAATAAAGTACCAAGACTTGATTATTGATTCATTTAAACAAAATAGATCTAAATATGGTAGACAAAAATTAAAATATTTTATCTTAAAGCACTATAAAATAGACATAAACGAAAGAACTCTAGGAAGATATATGAATGCCTTAGGTTTATTTTGCAATGTCAGAAAAAGAAAAAAACTAAAAGAATCAAAGAACACATCTATCATAAAAGAAAACATTGTTAATAGAGATTATAATGATGTATATAACAGAAATATATACGCTACTGATGTAACATATCTTCCAGCGACAAAAGATGCAATAAACAATAATGTTTATCTTTCAGTAGTAATTAAACATAAAACTAAAGAAATAATTAGTTTTTCTCTTTCCAAATTTAATGATTCAAAATTAATTTACAAAACATTTGAAAATGTTGATTTTGAAAAAAGTTTTATACTACATTCAGATCATTGCTCAACTTATACATCTGATGATTTTTCTCGTTTTATTCAAAATAAAGGTGGAATAATTTCGCTTTCAAAAGTAGGAAATAGTTTAGATAATAGAGTTGTGGAATATTGATTTTCAAATTTAAAAACTGAATTAATTAGAGATTTAAATATCAAAGCTATGACTTTGAATGAACTAGAAAAAGTGATATCTAATTATGTTCATTGATACAATAAATTTAGAATTCAATCATGTCTGAATTGAAAAACCCCATACGAATATAGTATGGGGCTATCCAATTTAATAAATTGTTAATTTTTTCTGTCCTAGTTTACAATGTTTTCTTTTATGATAGATGTGTTCTTTGATTCTTTTAGTTTTTTTCTTTTTCTGACATTGCAAAATAAACCTAAGGCATTCATATATCTTCCTAGAGTTCTTTCGTTTATGTCTATTTTATAGTGCTTTAAGATAAAATATTTTAATTTTTGTCTACCATATTTAGATCTATTTTGTTTAAATGAATCAATAATCAAGTCTTGGTACTTTATTTTTCTGGATTTAATTCTAGGAGCAAAATTATTTCTTTTATGTTTGGATATTGTTTGTCTACAAGGATACAACAAAATAGCAAGTTTATACGAAGCCATATTAATATGTGATGCCTCTTGAACTTTTTCTGTTTTAAATTTATCTTTTGTAATTTCTCTATATCTTTTTGCAATTTCAATTAAATCTTCTCGTGTAAAAATGTTTCAATTTATATCTTGTTCTTTCGCTTTTCTTGACCTACCGGTTCCAGGCTTTCTTGGTTTTTTATTCATATTAAAATTATAATGTTTTAATATTCTTCGTAATCTCGCTTTCACATATTTATCTTTTGCTTTTGCACCATATTTATACATCAGTTCAATCGCATCCTTTTTACCTAATTGAAAAAATGTATTATAAATTTCTTTTTCTTGTTCTTCTGTAAAATGTTTTCCCATTTTTTCTCCTTTAAAAATATAAAAAATTAACATTCGAAGGAATGTTAATTTTTATTGTCCTAGTTTAGAAATTTCCAAATGATAAGAGGTTGTTGTTTTTGAAGAAATATAGCCACCACCACAGAATACACCAGCAAAAAAAGAAGTTAAGTGATCTTTGTACTGAATTTTTTCTTTAATTAGAAAATCATTTTTATAAATATAAAACATATTTTTTCAATTTGATTGTCTATAATATGGAACTTTAATTTTGTCAAGGCGTTTGAGTATTTTTTCGAGAATGTATTGATTTTTGATCCTTAATTCGTATTTTATTTCATCTTCGATTGCGTTTGTAAAAATTAGTCCATTGATAAAAGCAATAATTTCGGGTTTTGTGGTTGTGTTATTAATGATTTCTTTTTTAATTTCTCATGAAAAAGAACTCTTAGTCATTTTTTCTTTCATATTCAAATTATAAGAAATTAAATTAAAATTGTAATAAACAAATTTAAGGAGCGTCATATATGTTTTATAAATATCCAAAAGGTTCACTCGAAGTTATTACAGGACCAATGTTTGCAGGGAAAAGTGCGGAGTTAATTAAACGTATCAAAATATGAAAAATCGCAGGAGTAGAAACAACTGTTTTTAAACCGCAATTTGATACACGCTTTTCAGAACAAGATATTGTTTCTCGAACTGGCTCAAAAGTTCAAGCTATTTCAATTCAAAATCCACAAGAAGTTTGAAATTTTATTGATAAAAATACCCAAGCAGTTGCTTTTGACGAAGTTCATTTTTTTAAAATTGAAATTTGTCAAGAAATTATTAAAATGCTTCATAAAGGAATTCGTGTTGTTGTGTCAGGTTTAGATATGGATTTTGAAGGTAAGAGTTTTGATACAACCGCTGAACTTTTAGCACTTTGTGATCATGCTTTAAAACTCAAAGCTGTTTGTATGTCTTGCAAGGGACAAGCAAATATGTCATATCGGAAAGTAAACTCAAAGGAAAGACATTTATTAGGTGATTCAGAGTACGAAGCAAGATGTAGAATTTGCCACAAAAAGAAACTTTAATTAAGCTTTGAATTTATAAAAAATAAACTAATTTACAATCTTTTTCTAAGTTGAATTTCACTCTAAAAATACTTGCTTATTTAGTATTAAAAATGGTAAAATATAGATTATGCTAAATAATAGAGAAAAAATGCAAGAAATAGTTAATCATTTAAAGAATTCAGGATTCGTTTTTCAAGGTAGTGAAATTTATGGAGGACTTTCAAATACATGAGATTATGGTCCTCTTGGTGCTCTTTTAAAAGACAATATTGCAAACGCTTGAAAAAAAGAGTTCATCTTAAAAGAACCAAGTAATTTTCTAATTGATTCTAAAATTTTAATGAATCCACAAGTATGAGTAACAAGTGGTCACGTAGGAAATTTTAGTGACCCTTTAATTGAAAATAAAGTTAATGGAAAAAGATATCGAGCAGATAAATTAATTCAAGAAGTTAATCCTGATTTAATTCCGGAAAAAATGAGTTTTGAAGAAATGAGAAACTTTGTTGTTGAAAACATCAAAGAATACGAAGGTTCAAAAACTGATTGAACAGAAATTAAGCAATTTAATTTAATGTTCGAAACTCGCCAGGGTGTAACCGAGGATTCAAAATCAAAAGTTTATTTAAGACCAGAAACTGCACAAGGGATCTTTGTTAACTTCAAAAATGTTCAAAGAACTACTAGAAGCAAGTTGCCATTAGGAATTGGTCAAATCGGAAAAAGTTTTAGAAATGAAGTAACCCCTGGAAACTTTATTTTTAGAACAAGAGAATTCGAACAAATGGAACTTGAATTTTTCACAAAACCAGAAGAAGCTGACCAATGATTCAAATACTACATTGATAAAGCTTATAATTTTGTTCTTAAATTAGGTATTACTGAAAATAATATTCGTGTTCGAGCACATGATCCAGAAGAACTTGCTCATTACTCAGCTGGGACAAGTGATATTGAATTTCTTTTCCCATTCGGGTGAGGAGAATTATTAGGTGTTGCCAACCGTACTGATTTTGATTTAAAAAGTCATATGAATGCAACAGGTGAATCATTAGAATATTTAGATCCAACAACTAATCAAAAAATAATCCCATATGTAATCGAACCAAGTATTGGTCTTGATCGTTTAATGTTAGCTGTTATTTCAAATTGTTATAAAGAAGAAATACTCGAAAATGAAACAAGAACAGTTTTATCTTTCCCACTAAACATTGCTCCTTATAAAATTGCAATTTTACCACTTGTTAAAAAACTTGCAGAACCTGCACAAGAAATTTTTAGAAATTTAGTTGCACAAGGAATTTCAACAACTTATGATGAAGCAGGCTCAATAGGAAAAAGATATCGTCGTCAAGATGCAATCGGAACATACTATTGTTTAACAATTGACTATGATACATTAAATGATAATTGTGTTACTTTGAGAAATCGAGATACAATGGAACAAATTAGAATTCCAATTAGCGAAATTACAAATTATTTAAAATCAGAAAATTAATAATTAAAATTATTTAATTCATAATCTTCAAATTATATTGAGGTAAGATATGACCAAATTTATCCCGAAAGAAATAATTGATGAAATTAAAAACAATATAAATATTGTTGATTTAATTTCTGAGTCTATTCCACTTAATAAAAAAGGGAATAATTATTTAGGTCTTTGTCCGTTTCACCAAGATACTAAACCTAGTTTTACTGTTAGTGAAAGTAAAGGTATTTATAAATGTTTTGCATGTGGTGAAAGCGGTGATTCAATTAAGTTCTTAACTAAATATAAAGGTATTTCATATATTGATGCACTTGAAGTTCTTGCTCAAAAAATTGGACTTAACTTTGATTTTCAAGCCATTAAAAAAACACGTGTAATTCAAAGAAACGAACAAGACGAAGCTACACTTTGAATTTTAGATACAACTAATAATTTCTATAAATCAAGAGTTATTTTGTCAAAAGAAGCTTTAAGTTATTTAAAAACAAGAAAACTTGATGAGATTGTGATTCGTGATAAATTTGATATTGGTTTTGCAAGTCAAAATGAAATTGTAGATTATTTCAAAAAAATAAATGTTAGTCAAGAACAATTAGTTCAAGCTGGTCTTTTAAATTCTGAATTTAATCATATATTTTGAAATAGAATTACTTTTGCAATTCGAAATGAATTTGGCGAAGTTGTTGGTTTTAGTGCTCGTGCTTTAAATCAAACTTCAAGTGCTAAATATATCAATTCACCAGAAACTCATCTTTTCAAAAAATCACACTTACTTTATAATTATCAAAACGCAAAAGAAGCTATTAATTCTAAAAAACAAATTATTATTGTTGAAGGATTTATGGACGTAATTGCTCTTTATCGTGCCGGAATTGAAAATGTTGTTGCTATTATGGGGACAGCACTTACAAAAGATCATTTAAAATTAATCAAAAATCATGAAGTTATAATGTTTTTAGATGGTGATAATGCCGGAATTAATGCTACAATTAAATCTATCAAAACTTTGCTTGCAAGTCGCAATACAGTTAATGTTGTAATTAATAACTTAGGTAAAGATCCTGACGAGATTTTGAATCATTTTGGAAAAGAAAAACTTATTAATCTTCTTCATGAAAATCAAAAATCTGCTCCTGATTTTGCTTATGATTTTATTGTTAAGAAACATAACTTAGATCAAAAAATAGATTTTAATAACATTAATGCGGCCGCTAGTGAACTTATTAATTTATTTAGTGATGCTAATGAAGATATTAGAAATTATATTAATGCTAAATTCGAACATAAATTCAATACAAAATTAACTTTCAAATCTACAAATTTTAATTTAGAAAATAATTTATGAAACAACTTTACACAAGGACCAGAGCCTTTAGCAGCACCTAGCGATTATTCAAATAATTCTAGAAAAAATCATTTCAATAGACAAGATAAAAAGGAACAATTAAAACTGGAACTTTTTAGTCCAAAAAATGGGATAGGTCTTCGTTCAAGATTTTTAATTTATTTACTTCATTTTAGACCTATCTTTGATTTTTTTGTCGAAAATGCGGATAATAAAGAAGCTAATGTCATTCCTGCTATTTTCACAAATGATTTTTTAAATATTTATACAGATTTAAAAAATAGCTATGAGAAAACAATTTTATCTCATTTAGAAGAGAAAATTCAAGATACATTTTTGCAACAAATTGAAAAAATTGTTTATAACGAGCTTTCAAAAAGCAATTTTCCTAAAATGCTTTATAAAGAAGATGATGAAAGAGAAAAATTTATCAAAGATACTGCTCATTCATTTGTAATAGAGGAACGAGAAAAAATCAAAAAAATTTTAATTGAGTATGAAGAAAAGAAAGCAAATAACGAAGAGTTTATTTTTCATCTTAATTTAGAACCTTTGTTTAGGGTAATTAAACAAGAATTACAAGAGAGAGTAAATCTTCTTTATGATAAAGGCCAAGAAAATCAAGAAATAATTCAATCTTTAATTAAAATTTGTAAAAAAGGTATTTCAATAGATAATGAAAAATCAAAATAAAACCATAAGAAAGAGGTGACAATGCATGAATTTGACTCTATAATTAATTTTTTAAAAAGAGAATTAACAAGTAAGAAAAAAGATTTCTTTTCACAAGAAGAAGTTTTTAAAATTTTAGATAAAAAAGGATTAGAAATTGATGAAGATTCAATGGACGATTTCATTGTAGCTTTAATTGAACAAGGGATTGTCTTAGATGCTTTCGATTATGGTGATGATGATTTTGTAAGCGAAGATGATTTGGAAGGTGAAGTTTCAAAAGCTAAATCAAATTCTTCAAAAGGAAAAGGTAAAGCTACAAAGCAAGCAAGTAAAAAAGATGATTTAGATTTTGATGAAGAATCTGAGGAAAATTATTCTGAATTATTAGAAGAAATTAATAATTTACCTGATTTTGAAGATGATGATGAAGATTTTGTCGAAGATGGTGACGACTTTGATGAAGATAAATATCTTCAGCCTGATGAAGAAATCGATGAAGAAGATGATGACGAAGAACAGGAAGATGAAGATGAAGTTCTTGAAGATAGCTTTTTCGATGAAGACGATACAGATATTAGCCTTGATGATCTTTCATTAGACTTTGATCAAGATGTGGATTTAAATGAAAATAAAGAAAAACAATCTTTATCAAATAAATTAACTGAAACCAATGACATTGTTAAGTGATATATGAGATGAATTGGTAAGTATGGAGAATTACTTACAATTGAAGAAGAAAAAGAACTTGCAAAACAAATGGAAAAAGGTGGATTTAGAGGAAAAAGAGCCAGAGATAAACTTATTCAAAGAAACTTGCGTTTAGTTATTAATAATGCTAAAAAATACAAAAACCGTGGTCTTACTTTTATTGATTTAATTTCAGAAGGTAATGCTGGTATTCTTAAAGCGGTTCAAAAGTATGATGTTAGCAAAGGGTTTAAATTCTCAACTTATGCTACTTGATGAATTAGACAAGCAATTACACGTGCTGTGGCAGATCAAGCAAGAACAATTCGTGTCCCAGTCCACATGGTTGAAACAATTAATAAGATCTCTAAAATCGAAAGAGAATTACAACAAGAATTAGGACAAGAACCAACTGATGAACAAATCGCAGAGCGATTTGGAGAAGGCTATACAGCCGAAAAAGTTCGTTATATCCGTAAAATCAATATTGATCCAATTTCATTAGACAAACAAGTTGGTAAGGAAAATGATTCAAGTTTTAGTGATTTTGTTAAAGATGATAATATTGTTTCTCCAGTTGACTATGCTTCACAAGAAGAATTATCAGAAATTTTAAATGAAATCATTGAAGATACATTAGATGCTAAAGAAGACAAAGAATTAATCCGTAAACGTTTTGGAATCGGGATTGACGAAGATGGTCAACGTTATAGAGTTCACACTTTAGATGAGTTAGCTAAAGAACGTGGTGGAGTTTCGAAAGAACGTGTTCGTCAAATCGAAAATAAAATTTTAAGAAAGTTAAAAAATAATCCAAAACATGGACCAAACTTAAAAGATTTCCTTAAAAATTAAAACCAATTTTAAATTGGTTTTTTCTATCAAAATAATATTTTTTCCTTAAAAATACAGCTAAATGATTTAAAAGTTGTATCATTTTATAAATCAAAAGTTAGAAAGAAAATGGTATCCAAAAATGAAATTAAAAGACTTTGTTTCCAAACTTAACACTTTATATCCGTTAGAAAATAAGGAAATTTGAGATCCTTCTGGATATAGTGTTAAATTTAATCAAGCAAAAAAATTAAAAGGTGTAATGCTTGCGATTGATGTAACCAAAGAAGTTATTGAAGCTGCAATTTCAAATGATTGTAATATCATAGTTACACACCATCCTTTTTATTTTGAAGCAACTAAAATTTTAGAAAATGAAAAAGCACCTTACAAAAAAGAGCTTCACAAATTACTTAAAGAACATCAAATCACAACTTTTGGAATGCATACAAATTATGATTGCGATCCGAAAGGAACAAGCTATCAAATTGTCCGTGCATTAGGTTTAGAACAGTTTGTTGATCCACAATCAGATAAATTTTCAGCAATTTTAAACTATATGATTTCGATTGCTGATTTAAAGAAATTAATTGAAGAAAAACTAGATTTTCATTCTTTTCGTACTAATGTAATTAAAGATGATCTTGATAAAAAAATGCATCAAATTGCATTTTTAAGTGGAAGCGGATATGTTGGTCAAATTAATGATCTTGCTGCTCGTGGAGTGGATTTAATTGTAAGTAGCGATTTTAGATGAAGCGACTGAATTAACTTCCGTGAAACAGGAATTAATATTTTAGAAATCCCGCATTTAGATGAACAAGTTTTTGTCGATCATCTTGCGGAACTTTTAAGCCTAGAATTACCGAAAGAACGTATTTTTAAGTTCAAAATGAAAGAGCCATATCAAAATTTATAACTTGCTTAAAAGCAAGTTTTTTCTTTTAAATTAAAGAATTAAGTTTCTTTAAAAATATTAAAAATTTCCTATTTTAGCAAAAAGATGAAAAATAAGTCTTTTTAAAGCTAAAAAGTTACTTTTTACAATATTTAGGGTTTTTTGATCGTACTTTTTTGAGTGATTTTTTGGTATCATTTAATAAACATAAAAGCAACAACCTCTTTTCCAATATATTTTTAATATATTGGAAGGGTTTTGTGATATGAAAGGAAAAAGCATTAAGCTTTAGTTAGTTATGAAGAAAAAGAACAATTTAATCCTTATGGCTTTAGCTTGAATCGGGGCATCAGCTGCCTTTGTTTCATGTGCAGCTCCTGGTTCTTCACGGCCACTTCCAAAAGGAGATGGAGATGTCATTTTAGATCGTCCAACTTTAAAAAATGATGTTGAAACATTACCAACTGACATCATCCACTCTGTTGATCCTGGTTTTGAAAGCGGAGCAATTGTAATTGATCCTAGCAAAATTAATAATTCCAAAAATACACAAAGAAATATTTCACCAAAATTAATTCGTGCTAATCAAAAAATTAATTATGTTGCACTTGGAGATTCGATTACAGCTGGTTTTGATGGGACATTACCACAAGATTATCCGGGTTCACTTATTGAAGGCAAAATTGAAGGAGCTTCATATCCGGCTTTTTTAGCACGCATTTTAAATGTTAATAATCGTGTTAGTCAATTTAATAACTATGCAGTTTCTGGTTCTACAATTTTAGATTGAATGCGTTTTTTAGGAATTGATTATCAAACCACAGAAGGTAGATATCATAATATTTTAGAAACAAGCTATTCAAACCCACAAACTAAAAAAGCTGAAATTTTAGCAAACTTAAAAAATGCTAACTTAATCACTTTTACATTAGGAGCTAATGACTTTTTTTACTTAATTTTTGAATCACTTAAAAATAGTAACTTTTTTGAGTTAATTGATAATTTAACTTCAAATTCACCGTCATACCAAAAAGCAGCAGAATACATTAGTGAAATTTATGAAAAAACATTACCAGAAGTTAAAAAACGTCTTGCTCATTTTATTAGTAATTTAAAATTACTAGCTCCAAATGCGAATATTAATTTAGTAAGCTATCCAACTCCTTTCTTAGGGCTTAAAGAAATTTTTGATCGTGCATTTAGTGGGATTTTAGGATCTAATTTAAAAATTAGCATTATGGATCAAATCGTTTCTTTCTTAAACAGTAATTTAATTGAGATTGCTTCAAAATATGATGTTAACTATGTTGATGCATACAATCCAACATATTGAAATAAAGAATATCGTAATTTAAGTAGCATTTTCTTAGATATTCACCCAAATACACGTGCTTACAAAAAAATGGCAATGGATATTTATCTTAAAATTACAAATTCAAAATTAGCTCTTGAAAACTATTCATATGATAGTTATGACTTTACAACAAGTTTTATTAATAGTGATAGTGCAAGTTTAAGTTATCAAATCGAAACTAATGTAAGTCCAATTAATGTTTTAGGATTCAATACAACAGCTTTTCTTAACAAAGAAACAACTTTCGAGCAAGAGCTTAATATTTTAAGAAATTCTAATAATTTCTCAAATCGTATTTTACAACTTGTTCATGTCTTTAAAGATATTTCGCTTGATGTTATTGAATTACTTTTAACAAACTCATTCTATTTAAAAGTTGATCCTGAACAAAAATTACATGAAATTCTTTTCACGACTCGTGATGGAGTTTTAGTTGCCGAAGATCTTATTAATCAAATTACTGATTCAGGTATTTTGAGTGATATTATTAATCAAATTCAAACTAATCTTGAAGATTTAGCACAAAGAGGTAAATTAAATATTTCGACTTTATTTAATGCCTTTAAAGATGCAATTCTACAAGAAAGATATATTTATCAAATTGTTAATGCTTTTGCTTCAAGTAAATTTATCACCGAAAACAAATCTCATTTAAAAGAAGTTTTAGACGAAATTTCAAGCAATGTCTTTAAAGTTTATGGAGATAAATTAGTTAAATTAATTACAGAATTAGCAGAACCACAAGCTCAAAAAGTTTTAGGAGTATCAAAACAACAATTAACTAATCTTTTAAATCTTTTAATTTTTGAAAACCCAAGTACAAAAACATTAAATACCGACTTTATTAATTTAACACATCTTTTAATTAATACTTTTGTTGATAATAGTCAAAATTTTGAAAATGTTGAAAATCTCAAAGATTTACTTAGTGCATTCATTAACGATCCGAATTTTAGCGAAACACGTGATCAATTAAATCGTTCAGAATTTGTTGCTAAATTTTCATTATATGTTAAAAACATTTTAAGAAAGCTTTTAAAAGAGCAACCAGTTCAAGATTTTGTATCAACTTCATTAACTAACTTTTTATCTAAAAATAATTTACTTAAAAACGAAAAAGAACAAGCTGATTTTAAAAACTTATTGGGAAATTTATTAGTTACTATCAATAATTCAAATGAAGCAGATGATTTATTTGAATTTGTTCAAGAATTTATTGCAAGTTTTCTTGAAGGATTCCCAATTACTCCTAATAATGAACTTGGAAATCTTGCCCAAGATAGCTTAACACAAGCTGCTAATAAACAATTTAAAGATCCAGAACAATTGTTAGGAATTATCAAACTTCTTTCAAAAGCAATTACAGATAATCAAAGTCCTGAGCAAGTTGTTCAAAATAAAGAAATAATTAAAACTTTAGTAACCAATTTCTTACAGTCAGAAAAATTAGGAATCACAAGTTTAATTAATGCATTATTACCAAGTCCTGCTAAAAATGCAATTGAAGAATATGTAGGACAAGAAAACTTTAATAACTTGATTTTAATTATTGCTAAAAACAAAAACTTAACCACTATTGTAAATTATCTTGTCCAAGAATTTATTGATAAATTACCTGAAATTAATGGTCATGAAGCAGAAATTCAAAATCTTGGTGACTTTGTTAAATTCATGTTAGTAAGAATTGATTTAGCACCAATTGAAAATCCGCTTCGTCAAATTTTAACTTCCCTTTTAGATGATCCGAATTTCCAAAATGTTTTAAAGAAAATTTTACAAGTGTCATTTGAAAGTTTACAACTTGATCCTCAATTACCTAAATATTCAAGCTTAATCAATGATTTAGCAACAAACTTAGGTAAGATTTTACGTAATCTTGACATTTTAGATCCGTTCTTTGATCGTTTATTTGCTCTGCTTAGAGAAATTAAAAATGAAGCTAACTTAGATGTTCAAGCTCAAAAACTCAAAGAAATACCATCAATTTTAACTGATCTTATTGTTGAAAAAGTTAAACCTAATCCACTTGACTTTATTAAAAAAGTTTTAGAGTTTGACATTATTGATAATAACAAACAAGCGTGAGTAGATCTTTTAACTAAGATTTACGATAAATTCGCTCACGGAAACTTTATCTACGAAATTTTCATTTCTTTTGTTCGTCCAGAATTAGAAAAATATGCAGACTACATCAATCCTGGTGAAGTTGAACAAATTCTTAAAAATATAATGACAAGTGATGAAATTACTCAGTCATTTTCACAAATTTTAGAAATTTTAATTAATGATCGTTCATGAATTGATGCGTTAGCAAACAAATCTTCATTTGAAGAAATTGCTAATGTTTTCTTGAAATTAACAAATTTTAAAGAAAAAGTTATTTTACCTTTAAAACCGCTAATTATTAAAAGTTTAAAAGAAGAACAATATACTAAAACATTAATTCAATTACTTGATTATTTAGCAAAAGAGCAAGGGTTTGATTTAAATTTAGACCGAAATTACGATTCTTTAAATCTTATTGTTTCAACTTTAGTTAGCTATGCACAGCAAAATAATTTAATTGAAAAAGTTGTTACTTATTTATTTAATGCCCTTGAAAATGGAAGTGATGTAAATGAAATTAAATTACAGTTACAAACAACTTGACCAACTTTACTTAGTGAAATTGATATTCTTGGAATTATTAAACATGTAATTCAAGATCTTGCTACTTTAAATGATCGCAATCAAAACAACTTAGTAGAGTTTGCAATTGAGCTTTATCAACAATTTATTAATCATGCTAATTTTGAAACTTGAATTAATCAAATTCCAGTTCAAGCTCTGAATTTAAGTCAAGTTTCAAATCAAACTATTTTAGATTTAATTAAAACCATTTTAAAAGATCCTGATTTTACTTCAATTTTAAGAACAACATTCAAATCAATTTTAAGTAATTCAATTTTAGGAAATGGGAATTGAGAAACTCCGCTCGATTTTGTTGTTGCAATTTTAAAAGATTCTCATTTAATTAGCGAAATTCAAGAACCACTAAAAAATATTTTGAACAAAAATTTACTTGAAAATGATGCTAATGATAATTTCATCTTAGAATTAATTTTAAGCTCAATTCAAAATCAAGCTAAATTAACACCTTATTTAAAAAATGTTAGTCTAGACAAACAAAAAGAATTATTAAATAGTTCACTTGTAACTGTCAAATTCATTGTTAAAGAATATGGTCTTATTGATTTAGTTTTAGAAGCACTTAGTGATTATGCAAATGATTCAAAAAGTGATACTCTTAATGATTTAGTAGCTAAAATTTTAGCTAAAATTCAAACCAAATTAGAATCATTAGATTTAAGTCAAGAAAGTTTCAAAATCTTGCAAAAGTTTTTAGCAACCACAAATGTTGATTCTGAACTTAAAGAAACTTTAAAACAAATCTTCTCTAATGCCAAAGAACAAGTTTTAGCTAATTTAACAACAGAGTCAATTTCAAAAGTTATTAACTCTTTACCTGCAAGTATTCAAACTGAATTAAATAAGTATTTAAGTGTTGAAAGTTTAAGTAATTTATTAAAAATTATTTTAAATAATCAAAGTTTTGAAAATATTTTAAGTAATGTAATTACTAAAATTGTTGATAATTTAGAAGCATTTAAAGAACCGGAAGTTAATTCTTGAACCAGTTTTGCACAAAAAGTTCTCAAAATCGTTGATTTACAAACTTTCAAAACTGATATTCATAATTTACTTGATGAACTTTTAAATTTAAATGATCTACAAAATGTTGTTTCAAATTTAATTTTAGAATTACTTCAAACACATTTAGAAGAGTTTTATCTTCAAAATGTTGAACCAAGCAAAAAGTTTGCACGAATTACTTCACAAAACTTTAAAAAACTTCTTAAAGACTTAGGGTTTTATGATCTTTTAATTGATCAATCAATTGATTTTCTTGACAAACTAAAAACCAGTGATAATTTAGCAGATGAAATTGCAAAATATCCTCAATTTATTGCAAATCAACTTTTAGAATTATTAAAAACAGATGGGCAATACGATTTAGGAAAAATTAAAACTAAATTGCAAATTGCTCTTAATTCTCCAATTTTTAGTCAAAATAAAACATATTTAATTAATTTATTTAAATATTTATTTGCAAAAGAAAGTTCTAAACAAAAACTAAGAGAATTTTTAACAAACTTGGTTAACTCTAATTCTTTACCTGCAAATCTGAATGACTATCTTGATTCTAATGAATTAATTAATGTCATTAATTTTGTTGTTGATAATGAAGATTTAGATCAACTTATTTATAGTTTTGTTGATATTGTGTTCAATCACACTGATTTAATTTTTAACAGTTTTCAAGGTGATATTTTTGATGTTGAAAGCTTTATTTTCCAATTACTTAAAAAACATAAATATTTAAAGACTAATTTAGAAGCAATTAGCGGTCTTGCAATTAGTATCTTAAATAATAATTTCTTAGATAATTCTCTTGCGAAAACTTTAAATAAAATTCTTAAAGATCAAGGTTTAATTACAAGTGATTTACCAAACTCATTTGCTAGTGATTTACGAACAACAGTTTTAAATCTTCTTAAATCAAATTCAAATAACCCATTTGTAGTTCGAATTTTAAATAAAATTGCAAATCTTTTAGATCAAGCAAATATTACAAGTTTTGCTCAGTTAAAAGATAGTTTAGTTAGCGATTTAAGTGAATTTCTCAATTTCCAAGATTTTAGTTTAATTAAGGAACTTTTAAATAGTCCAATTTTCCAAACAAATAATCTAGCAACTTTAAAAGAAATTGCTCACAAAGCTTTTACAAAATATTTAGCACCTAGTGAATTGAATTTACTTTTAAATAAAGTTGACTCACAAACATGAACAAACATTGCAAGTAAAGTTGGACTTACAGCAACAAAACTTAAAGAGTTGATTCAAAAAGAGTACGCTAAAGAAGAAACTCAAAGTGTAATTAATAATTTAATTGATCTTCTCTTAGAAAAATTAACCGCAAGTTCAAATAATAGCTTTAAGCAAGCAAATAGTTTTAACGATTTAATTAAAGCCTTTTTTGCTCAAAATGATTTAACAGAATTAATTCGTCCACGGGTAATTCAAATTATTAATGATTTTATTGCAAATCCAGATACTAAAACTTTCTTTAAAACCACGCTGAAAAATCTTTTAAAAGCACCAGAAGCAAGTAAATATTTTGCCGGAGTTAGTGATAGTGAAATTGATAGTTTAAGTTCTAATTTAGTTGAAATTTATTTCAATATTGATTCAGTTTTAAGCTTAACTAATGTCGCTTATGATTCATTGGTTGCCGAACTTGCTAAAAACGGAATTTCACTTAATGTTCCTTCAATTATTAGTAGTGTTTTTGGAGCGTTACAAAAAAATCTTAGCCAAGGTCAAGGAATTGAACAGAATGTCCTAGCCTTAATTCGAGCTATTGCAAACGCTAAGTTGTTCCAACAAAATAAAGATACTCTAATTAAGATTATTAAAAATGCTTATGATTCGTTAGATTTAAATTCACAAGCAAGCTCAATTTTAGATAAATTACCAGCTAATATCAAAGCTGAAATTAGTAATTATATTGAGCCTGATAAATTAGATAAATTACTTAAAGATATTCTAAGTTCATCACAATTTAAGAATGTTTTTATCGATACTATCACAAGCGTTATTTCACACATGAATGAATACGAACATGTTCAATCAATTGGTGAATTAGTCCAAATTACTTTAAAAAATTTACATTTTGAAGAATTACGTGATAACTTAATTGCTCTTGTTAATTTAATATTACACAACGAACAAATTACAGATTTACTTAAATCATTTTTAAACCAAACATTAAAAACTTATCATGTTGAGGTTACAGCTTCTGATGTTCAAAAATTAATTAATGACTTGGCCTATGAAGGTGCTAACTTCTTAGGTTCATTGGATATTTTTGAAAAAATAATTCGTCGTGTTTTTGATGAAATTCAAAATGCTTCAACTTCACAAGAACAGCTTGCACAAGCAATTAAGAATTTACCAACTATCATTAAAGATATGCTTACAGGTGAATTTAGTCAAAATTTAGTAGACATTGCTAACCGAATTTTTAAATTAAGTGCAATTCAAAATAATAAATCTGCTTTACAAAAAGTTATAGTTCAATTAATTAAAGGTTTACATCAAGGAGCAAAAGATAGTAATTCAAGCCAAATTATTAAATGATTAGAACCATCTATTAGAAGTATTCAAAATCCTATTTTTGATACAAATGTTCAACAAGCATTAATTGCAGCTCTTAATGAAGTCTTTAATAATCAATCACTTTATGATGTTTTAAACCTAGCAGTTGGACAAGTTTTAAATGAACCAAACTTAAACTTTTTAAGCAATCTAGATAATCCGTTTTTAATTCTTAAACACTTTACTGCTAAAACAAGTTTTATTGCAAGTTTAAAAACAAATTTTAAAAAACTCTTAGTATCTACCTTTAAGCAAACTAATGGTAGTGAAGTGAGTGATTTTACTAAATTTATCAGTAGTTTAATTTTCAAAACATTAAATGTTTATGGATTAGATCAAGGTATTACCCAAATTCCTAATAAAGATAAATTAATTAGTGATGTGCTCTTTGATTGAGGAAACTTTATTGATCAAACAAATGCTTACGATAAATTATTTGATGCTTTAATTAATACTATTAATAATAGTTCTAATTTAAATGAATTTAGTTCAAAAATCGGAGCTAATATCTTGCAAAGTTTTGATTTTGCAAACGATTTTAGTTTAATTAAAAAATTCATCAATCTTTCAACTAATGTTGCTAAAAATAGTGAAACTTGAAATAAAATTGCTCGTAATTTAATTGCTAACTTTTTAAGCAAAAATCAATACTTAACTAAGATTCTCGGTTTTGCTAACTTTGGAACAAAATTAGCAAGCTATGAAATTGCAGAACAAGATTTTGTACAAGTTATTACAAACTTGATGCAAAATCGTCATGTTAAGAATTTAATTAGTGAAACAGTTAGTCACATCATCTTACATTTTGATGATTTTAAACAAGCTAATTCATACAATGATTTATTAAAAATTCTTTTCTCAGATCAAACATTTAATGCAAATTTAGTGAGCTTAGTTACACCTTTAGTTGATGTACTTTTAGCAAATGCACAAGCTCAAGAAATGATTGGAAAAGTTGCTTATCATGGTTTATTAAATTCAGAATATAATGAACTTTTAAGCGGAATGAATAAGATTGAGTCAATTCGACTTTTTGGCGACTTAATTGGTATTTTTAAAGCTTTTGATTCACATCTTAATTTATTAAACCCAATTTTAAAAGCTAGTTTTGATGAACTTGGAAATCATGGTAAAGATTTTGAAGTTGCAAGTTTAATTAATGTTGCAAGCACACAATTTAATCTTTTCTTTGGTGATAGTCAAAACTTAGAAGCTAATTTACTTAAATTACTCAAAACATTACTAACTTCTGAGAAAGTTTTAAATAATCAAAGTGCTCTCAAGAAATTTATTCACAACATCATTTCTTACTTTATTAAGCATTATGATTTTGGCCAAATGATTTGAGATCAAATCCCTCAACAAACACAAGAATTTATTCTTTTAAATTTTGTTAATAATCAAAACAATAATGGATTAAATGTTTTCAAAAACATTATTAATGAATTTATTAGAGTACCGGAAAGTACCAATTTAATTTCTAATTTAATTAGTTTTATCATTTCAAATCCGCAAGTTATTAATCGAGCAAGTCGTTTTACTGAGATTTTACAAGCTTATCTTGCAACAGCGAATAATGAATTGCAGTTTAAACGTGATTTAAAAACCTTCCTTTTAGGAGCATTAAAAACAAATAGTTTTAAAGTTAATGCTGAATATTTAATTCATAAGTTTTTAGAATTTTTAGGTGTTCAAACTGATTCAGAAATTAATTTATATATTAATGTTCTTGCTAATAATGTCTATGCAGGAATTGATCGCTTAGGAGTTTTAGATAATTTAATTAATTCTTTAATTTCAGTTGTTAAGAAACCAAACCAAAACTTACAAACAATGATTGAAACTATTAAAAACAATCTCTTTGCAAGTTTACAGTTAACTGATTATGAAACTTTCAAAAAATTCCTAAGAGATCCACTTTTAATTGGTTCAAGTGTTCAAAACGGTCAAACAATTAATCATAAAAGTGCGGTTCGTAAAATTTTACATGGAATTATTGGAAAATTCTTAACTCAAAAAGATAAGATTAAGCAAATTGCAAGCGATCTTAAATTAGCTAAATTAATTTTCGATCAAGAAGATGATGTTAGTGTTGAGATTGTTAATAATACAATTGTTAGTTTTGTTAATAACGAAAAATTAAAACGTGTTCTTGATTTAATTATTGACGACATTCTCGATCGTACAGATCAATATTTAAGTAAGACTACTTGATATGGTGCATTAAATGTTCTTTTAAATAAACCATCATCAAATTCATTAGATTCACTAAAAACTAACCTCAAAGGTTGAATCATGGACATTGTGAATAATAACCAAAACAATGACTTTTATCGTGGTTTAGCAAGAATCTTAATCACAAAAATGAAAGCTTCTAATTGAAATTTAAGTATCCTGAAAGATGAAGCGTTATTTGAAAGTGTGATTAAAGGTCTTGTTGTAACAGTTGTGAATTCAAATCAATTTGATTGAGTTTTTGAACAAATTTATACTAATTTAAAAAATACTAATTTTGAAGCAACAAATAACCCAAGTGCAGCATTTTCACAAGCAATTATGGATGGAGTTCTTTCGTTAATTCGTGTTAATAAATCAAAACAAATTTCACTTGATAAGCTTCTTAATCAAAAAGATTTAATTGAAAAAATTCTGACAAAAATTGGTGATGCTAATTATGTTAAATTTATTAATCGTCTTTTCGAAGCTTCAAAATATAGTTATACATCAACCAATAATGGTAAAAGCGGACATTTTAATGCCGCAAATACAACTGGTATTTATGAATTCATTCGTACAAATTTAGTTGAGAAAAATCAACCTTCTGCTGGTGGAAGCTCAGGTGGCGGAGGAACAAGCTCAAGTGGTTCTAGTGAAGCTACCGGGGTGAAATTTGATGTTAATATTTTTAATGTTGTTTCGAAAGCACAAAATTTCTTTAAAGTATTCTTTAAACCAATTTATCGTGAATTAATTAAAAAAGTTACAACCAATCAATATTCAAGCGAATATCAAGTTAAATATAAATTAACTGATGAATATAAAGCTTTATTTAGATTATATACATTATTACTTTGATATATTGGTGATGGAGTTGGTTATGATAGTGCTCAATTCTGAAACATCGGAATTGACATCCAAGCAATGGTTAATAAAGGAGCGGCAGCTGCCTTTGATGAATCACGTGATGCAAACAAAAAAGCTTTTGATCAAAAGCTTCGAAAATGATACAAAACCATGGGAGCTAAATCTAATGGTTGATATAATGATGAATTTGTTCAAGGAAATAGATCTACTACAACTACTTACGATAATTACTGAGCAGATCAACTTCTTGCATATATTTATTATTTAGAAAAACCAAAAGATCGCCATTCTTCTCGGACAATTGTTGAAGTTTTACTTGACGCTTTAAACAAAGGTTACTTAAAGAACCCACAATAATATAAGAAAAACCACATAAACTGGGACACGAAATATGGACACATCCATATTTCGTGTTTTTATATATTTAGGAGGTATTATGAGACAATTAAAGGCACATGAATGATTAGAACTATTCGGTAGCTATGAAGATTACAAAAATAATTTGATATCAAAAAATGATTTTGAACTTAAATATTATTCAATCAGAGGTTTTAGTTTTTTTGATAGAAAATTCAATGAGGCTAAAAAATATTTTGTCTTCAAGTATAACAGATATAATTTAGGAATGATAAATATAGAATCGCAAACAGGTAAATCATCTAAAAAAGGTAAAGGGTCAGGTAGACCAAAAAGGCAAAAAATTACTCCTATTGAAATTGTAAAAAAGGAATGAGAAAAAATGCCTAAGGAACAATTGATTGAAATTTTAGAAATTTATAAAGACTCTTTTGATAGAAATAATATTGAAGTTGATATTTCTAAAATTAAGAAATCTTCACTTTCTACAAGAAAATTGGGCCTATGCTTTAATAAATCTAAGTCAACAATTCACAATCTAAAAACTAAAGAGCAGCAAACAAGAAAAAAATCTGTAAATACTAAATATGATGAATTAATAATTAAGTCATTTAAGAAAAATAAGGGTTTGTTTGGTAGAAAAAGATTGGAAAGTTATATTAGAACAAAATTCCAAATAGATCTAAATTATAGGACTATTGGTAGAGCGATGAGAAGATTAAACTTATTTTGTTTAATCAGAAGAAAGAAAATAGATAGAGAACAAAAGAACACAAACGTAAAATTTATAGATCTTGTTAATCGTGATTATCACGGAGAGACAAACCAAATAATTGCCACTGATGTTACTTATATTTCTGCACCAAAAGATTGCTTAAACAATTTTGTATTTTTATCTGTTGCGATTGATCACAAAAGCAAATTTGTTGTTAATTATAATCTTTCAAAAAGAAATGATTTAGAACTAGTAATGGAACATATGTCTAAAATCAAAATGGATAAAAAATGAATAGCTCATTCTGATCATGGTTTCCAATATTCTTCAAAAACTTATGTAGATTTAATTCAGAAAAACAATGGTGTTGTATCAATGGGTAGAGTAGGAAATTCTTTAGATAATAGAGAAGCAGAATATTTCTTTTCAATTTTAAAATCAGAATGTTTAAAATTAATCGATATTACAAAAATAAATTTTAATGAATTAAAATCACTGATTGATGATTTTGTGTTTTGATACAACAACGAAAGAATTCAATCAGTATTAAATTGAAAAACACCTCAAGAGTGTTGAGGTGTTTTAGTAAATTAAACTTTTTGTCCACTTTTCGTGTCCCAGTTTAACAAATCTAAATTTGTGGTTTTTTGTTTTTACCTTTTAAGATTAATCAAAGTCTAATCCACTACCATTATCTGCTTCTTGTTGTGTCATAATTTCCTGAGTTTCCAAGTTGGAAGCTCTTTTTTATACCTTTTACCTTATTACTTATATACATAGTATATAAGTACACTTTTTAATTATTTTAATTTTTTACAATGATTACAATGATAATAATGTATAATATAAATATGAGTAACTACATTCTGTATAAAAGAAAAAACCCAAAAGGGATTTACATTGCATTAGGAATATCAAAAGGATACGGTAAAGGGATTGGGAATTTAGTTGGATTAGGTTATTGAGAAGAAATTAAAGAAAAATATTCTCTACAAAACATCGATGATTTAAAACCAATTGCTAGATTGGTTCCTGTTGGAGAAGATAAAATTGAAGTTAAAACCAAATTTTTCCAATTGCTTAACCCGACATCTGTTGAAACAAATGTAAAAAATATGGGTATTAAACTAGGACAGAAAAAATTAACAATTTATCAAATTGGATAGCCCCATACTATATTCGTATGGGGTTTTTCAATTCAAACATGATTGAATTCTAAATTTATTGTATCAATGAACATAATTAGATATCACTTTTTCTAGTTCACTCAAAGTCATAGCTTTGATATTTAAATCTCTAATTAATTCAGTTTTTAAATTTGAAAATCAATATTCCACAACTCTATTATCTAAACTATTTCCTACTTTTGAAAGTGAAATTATTCCACCTTTATTTTGAATAAAACGAGAAAAATCATCAGATGTATAAGTTGAGCAATGATCTGAATGTAATATAAAACTTTTTTCAAAATCAACATTTTCAAATGTTTTGTAAATTAATTTGGAATCATTAAATTTAGAAAGAGAAAAACTAATTATTTCTTTAGTTTTATGTTTAATTACTACTGAAAGATAAACATTATTGTTTATTGCATCTTTTGTCGCTGGAAGATATGTTACATCAGTAGCATATATATTTCTGTTATATACATCATTATAATCTCTATTAACAATGTTTTCTTTTATGACAGATGTATTCTTTACTTCTTTTAGTTTTTTTCTTTTTCTGACATTGCAAAATAAACCTAAGGCATTCATATATCTTCCCAGAGTTCTTTCGTTTATGTCTATTTTATAGTGCTTTAAGATAAAATATTTTAATTTTTGTCTACCATATTTAGATCTATTTTGTTTAAATGAATCAATAATCAAGTCTTGGTACTTTATTTTTCTGGATTTAATTCTAGGAGCAAAATTATTTCTTTTATGTTTGGATATTGTTTGTCTACAAAGATACAACAAAATAGCAAGTTTATACGAAGCCATATTAATATGTGATGCCTCTTGAACTTTTTCTGTTTTAAATTTATCTTTTGTAATTTCTCTATATCTTTTTGCAATTTCAATTAAATCTTCTCGTGTAAAAATGTCTCAATTTATATCTTGTTCTTTCGCTTTTCTTGACCTACCGGTTCCAGGCTTTCTTGGTTTTTTATTCATATTAAAATTATAATGTTTTAATATTCTTCGTAATCTCGCTTTCACATATTTATCTTTTGCTTTTGCACCATATTTATACATCAGTTCAATCGCATCCTTTTTACCTAATTGAAAAAATGTATTATAAATTTCTTTTTCTTGTTCTTCTGTAAAATGTTTTCCCATTTTTTCTCCTTTAAAAATATAAAAAATTAACATTCGAAGGAATGTTAATTTTTATTGTCCTAGTTTATATTGAATTGATTTATAAAGTAATTAAAGAACTAGATTTATTTAAAGGATTACCTAAAACTAAACACAAATCTTTAGAAGAAGTATTAGAATTTATTGTTGCAACAAGAATAATTCAACCAAGAAGTTATATTTGTCAATACAAAAACAAAAATGATTTTTTACATGAGATAGATGTAAAAAAATCTTCAATTTATAACTATTTTGATACTTTTTTAGAATATAAAAATACAATTTTAGTCAATATTTATAACAAAATGCAAGAATTGACAACTAGAAACACAAAATTAATGCATTTTGATAATACAACTGTTTATTTTCAAAGTTTTTCAAGAGATGGTTTGAGACAAAGAGGTTTTTCTAAAGATGGAAAGCATGATGAAGATCAAATTGTTGTGGCTATGGCAGTTGATAACAATGGCATTCCTTTTCACTATAAAGTCTTCGAAGGAAATACTGCAGATTCTAAAACTCTTGTGAAATTTTTAGTCGAAATGCAAAGAATTTACAAAATAAAAGACACAATAATAGTTGCTGATAAAGGTATTAGTCAAAATGCAAATTTAAGATATTTGGAACAAAAAGGATATAAATATATAGTTCAGAAACGTATTGATATTCTTGGAAAAGAAGATAAAGCATTTATAGTAAATGATCAAGGATTTGTTCAAGAAAATGATTATTTTACTAAATCTAGATTCATCCAATCTGTTTGAGCTAAAAACAAAAATAAAAAAAGATATAGCGATATCTTTAGAAAACAATTTGTCTATTTTAGCCCTTCAAAACAAACTTTAGACAAAATAAAAAGACAAAATCTTATTAATAAATTGGAGAAAAAGTCTATTAACGGTGAATTGCCATTAAGTGCTTTGGTTCCAGAATATAAGAAAAAGTATATGGATGTAGATGGTAAAACAGTCGGAAGATTAAATATCGAAAAAATTAAAAAAGTAGCTAATGAAGATGGCTTTTATATGATTGAAACCAACATAACAAACATAGATTCAAAAGAAGCGAATGAAATATATAAGGGACAATGAAAAGTGGAAGAAGGATTCAGAACCTTAAAATCAGCAATCGAAGTTAGACCGATGTACGTTTATAAAGACGAGCATATTCAATCTCATGTATTTTTATGCTTTTTGTCTCTAATTGTTTTGAAATATTGCATTTATAAATTAAAGAAATTTTATAAAGATAATGGAGAGATTCAAAAACTCACAATGAATATGTTTATAGATGCATTGAAACTTATAACAATCACAACAAAGACTGTGAATGGTAAAGTTGTAAGTGAAATCAAGAATAATTTAGACCCAGAACATAAGGAATTAAACAAAATATATTGTGATTTTCAATATGCGGTTGATGGTCTATCATTGTAATTTAGAAGCACAAAAAACGAATACGCCTTATTTGTAGGTGTATTCGTTTTTTTCTTCATCACAACTTGGAAACGCAGGAGATCAACTTCTTGCATATATTTATTATTTAGAAAAACCAAAAGATCGCCATTCTTCTCGGACAATTGTTGAAGTTTTACTTGACGCTTTAAACAAAGGTTACTTAAAGAACCCACAATAATATAAGAAAAACCCTGAGTTTCCAAGTTGAGACGCTATAAAAAACGAATACATCTATAAATAAGGTGTATTCGTTTTTTTACATTTAAAATTACACACATAGAATTAACTCATACATGCGATAAAATCTTTATAAATTTTTATATTTTCTTTGTGGTTTTCATCCAAATCATTAATTATTTCTTGTACCACTTTTCCATTTACTTCTTTTTTTGTTATAGTCATCATTCTTAATGAATCCACAAATAAATCTAACGTCACTTTTTGTATTTCTCCATTGATTTCATAATATTTCTTTAATTTATAAAGACAGTATTTTAAAACAACAAGAGCAATGAAACATAATAAAAGATGTGCAAGTATATGCTGTTCATTATGAACAAAAACAGGTCTAACTTGTAAAGAAGATTTTAATGTTCTGAAATTTTCTTCTACTTTTCATTGTTTTCTGTAAATTTCATTAGCTTTTTCTGGTGTTAAATCTAAAATATTGGTTTCAATAATGTAAAAACCATCTTCAGATTCTTTTTTCTTAATTTTCTCTCAATTTAATTTACCCACTGTTTTGCCATCAATGTCCATGTATTTCTTTTTATATTCTGGAACTAAAGAACTAAGTGGGGGTTCTCCATTTACAGTTTTCTTATTCAATTTATCAATAAAATTATTTCTTTTTAATTTATCTAAAGTCTTTTTCCCAGGACTGAAAAACACACATCATTTTCTGTATTTACCATTAAATCTATTTTTGTTTCAAACAGATTCAACAATTTGTTCTTTCCAAAACATTTCATCTCTAAAAACATAATGTTTGTCCTCAAGAATGAATTTTTTCATCCCAATACTTAATGTATCTAATCTTTTTTGGAATATATATTTAATTCCTTTTTGTTCTAGGAAACGTAAGTTTGCATTGTTATTTATTCCACGATCTGCAACTATTATAATATCCTTTATTTTATAGATTGATTGAAGTTCTAAAACGAAGGATAACATTGTTTTACCATCAGCCGTGTTACCTGGGAACACTTTATAGTGTATTGGTATTCAGTTTTCATCTACAGCCATTGCTATGACTACTTGATCTTCATTGTGTTTTCCGTCTTTTGAAAAACCGTTTTTTCTTATTTCTTCTCTTGTAAAGCTTTCAAAATAAACTGTTGTGTTATCGAAGTGAAAAACTTTATTATTACGATTTGTGAATTCATTTATTTTTTGAAATAAATTGACTAAAACAGAATTCTTATTTTCGAAAATAACATCAAGATAGTTATATATTGATGATTTTTTAACATTAATATCATTTATAAAATCACTTTTATTTTTATATTGTGACATATAGCTTCTTGGAAGGATAATTCTAGTTGCTATGAAAAATTCCAAAACCTCTTCTAACGATTTATGTTTACTTTTTGGTAATGCCGAAAATAAATCTAATTCTTTAATAACTTTATAAATTAAATCAACTCCAATATTTTGGATACTTGTTTTTACAGAAGTAGGTTTTAATAATTTAAAAAACTCTTCTTTTGCAACAGTTTTATCTAAAGATGTATCTACTTTTTTTGCTATTTCTTTTATATCTTCAATTGAAGATAATCCATACTTTTCTTTGATATCTTCTCAGTACCCTAGACCAATCTGATTTCCATAACCTTTTTTAAAACCTTTAGAAATAGCTAAAACTAAATAATATTTTCCATTTTGTTTTTTCTTGCATAAACTGTAACTCATGCTCTTATTATATCATTTTATGTGTGTAATGTAAGTAAAAAAAACATTTTTTTCTTTAGGTCATATATCTTTGATATATGTATAAAAAAATAAGCCTAAAAAATAGGCTCAACTTGGAAACTCAGGAAACAAAGGTTACTTAAAGAACCCACAATAATATAAGAAAAACCACAAATCTAAATTTGTGGTTTTTTGTTTTTACCTTTTAAGATTAATCAAAGTCTAATCCACTACCATTATCTGCTTCTTGTTGTGTCATAATTTTAAGTGATCTTAGGGTACCAGAAGCAAGTAGTGCTCCTTTGACAATTTCGTCATCAACGATAATTGTTTTAATTGTTCCGACATTTGAAATACCTTCAATAAATGCTTGTCACTGAGCAATTCAGTTACTTCCAAAATCATTTTTATTTCCCCTTAAATGAACCTTGGTTGTTCTTGGGTCACCAAAAAGAATTTTCGGTTTATCAGGAGGTCCTCAGTTAGAAAGAATTGCTGTGTATTGACTATCTTTAATTTCTGAGATATCTAAATCAAAAGTAGTTCCTTGTGAAGGGAGTTTAATTACTCTGAATTTATAGTTTTCAAGATTAATCCCTCTAAGTGATTTAAATTGAGTTTCTGAAAGGTCGATTTTAATTGGATATCCACCATCTCCTCACACACCGTTAAAAATTGCTCAACCAGCATGAGTACGCAATACCATATCAAATCCTTTTTTCACTTCTTCAAGTGTTGAACCTTTACTTGGACGAATTATATTAAATTGAATTGGACCGTATTGCACATCATGAGTTCGATAATTATCTCATCCTTTAGTTGCTGTTCAATCGTGAGCAACAAAATCAGTGTGTTGGAAGACGATAGGATCGATTCCTCAACCGTGAATATATTCTGTTCTAGTTTCATCTCCAAGGTTATCATCTTGGTTATTGATTGTTGTTCCTAATTCCACTTGTTTAAAGTGTCTATTTTTAAGATATGATAAACCTGTCATAAATTCTGTGTCATAAAATAGTGTTAATTTATCAATTTGTGGAGGTAATTGTCTTAATATTTCGCTAATATCTTGATTTTTATCTTTTGTTCCAATGTTAGAAATGAATAAACCAGTAATTTCTGTATTCTTTCTTAAAAGATCGATAATTTTGTTAACTGCTGTTGGATTTGAAGCATCCATGAATGCGACAATTTGATCTGGTTGTGCTCTTCCGGCTTCATTTCCACGTTCTGCTGTATATTTTCTAACTTCGATTCCATCACCAGTGATAAATTGACGGTTACCTGCTTGTGTAACTCTTTTTGAACTACCATATTTACGATCAGTTAAAACAGTATCTTTTCATCCTGGGTATTTTCCTGCACCTAAATCACCACCAGTTCTACCGTATTCAGAATTTTTTCCATCATACGCAAATGCTCTTGCTTTGTTAATTTTCTTCTGGTTTTGGTATACTGGGTTATCGTTAGGATCAGCAAATCCTCAAGTTGGATATGGGTTTGAAGGATCGATAACAGCTCAGTTAAGAACCATTCCTTTTTTGTAATATTCTTCGGCATTTTCAAGGGTTGCTTCCATTTGAGCTTTAAAGATTCGTTTGTGATCTTCGGCTGTTAAAGAGTCATTTATTGGAAAAGCACTAGATCAATTTAGGTCTTTAAGTTTTGCTCCATTTAAATATTTGGCCATATTTTCAAGAACTCTTCTAATAACTTCTGGATCTTTTCCTTCAGGTTGATAGAAGCGAGCAAGATCATCAGCGTTAAATTTATAGTTAGGATCTGAAAGTTTGCTAATAATTGAACGAATTGCTGAAACTTTTTCTCTTTGTTTAGCTATTTTTTGATTTTCAAGAGCTTTTGCTTTGATGTTTTGGATAGTTGAAGCTTTAGTGTCTCCTTTAACGCTATGTATATCAATTTTTTTACCACCTTGAGCGATAATTCTCTTAATTTCTTCTTCCGAAGAAGTTGTTATACTTGGAATATTTTTATCTTTTTCTTCTGGTTGAACCGGTTCTGGTTCTGGTTCAGGAGTTGGCTCGGGGGTAGGTTGTGGTTGAGGTTCAGGTTCAGGTGGAGTCACGGGTTGATTAATAAGCTCAACTATATAAGTATTTGTATTATCAACTCTCCCTCTAACTACATTTGTTGTTGCGTTTGAACTGGCAAATTGATATTCACTTGGTAGATATTGACTAGCATCAAAAGTTTCGTCTTCATATTTTGTAACAGTTAATTCTTTAATCAATTTGTCGTTTTTATCTTTATAAATTAATTTGGTTTGATCCATTTGACGAATTTTATCAAGTGGAATTATATTTATTCGATCTAATTGAATGTTAGCTTGTGTAAAGCTTGGACTAATTTGATATTTTTCAGGTTTTCTTTGATTGATTTGCTCGATTGTAATTTCGGTATCCCCATAAGTAATTATTGTTTTAAGAGGTCCGATTTGCTCATTTTGGTAAACAAATTTTAATTGTGTTTGGTGTTTTACTTTTGTCTTTTTAATAAAGAAAGTATAATGTCCACCAGGTTTTAAATTATCAAATGACTGCGGTTGTAAGTTTTGGGGTTCAAATTCATAACCATCTGGAATAAAGTTTGCTGGATTAACTTTTTGATCATCAATTGTGACAACTTTTTCACGTCTAATTAATTCTTCTGTTGTATTTTTGAGTTTGAAAAACAAAATAGTTTCGTATTGCTTGTGAATTTGTTCCACTAAAATATCATTGACTTCCCCTTTTGTATAACTTGGATTTTGATTATCATCAGGTAATTTAAATCCACTTGGTAAATATTTTTTAAGATCAAAATTCTCAATTGTATCTAAGTCTAAAATTAAAGGATTACCCACTTCTTGATTAGTTTCTTTATCGATAAATCTAAAAGTAGTTTTAACAACTTTTTTAATTTTTTGAATAAAAATAGAGTTAACTTGACCTGCTGTTAGAATAATTTCTGTTCCTTTAGGATAAGTTTCAGGAACAAGCATATATCCTTCGGGGATAAATTTTGAAATATCATACTTAAATTCTTCTTTTGTTTTTGTTTTGATTTTAATTGGTTCTCCAATGACGGTTTGACCTTCCTTAAATTCAATTGTTGTTTCTATTTCTTCTGAGATAAGGTTTGTATCGTTTGGAGCATTATATTCAGGTTTAATTATTACAAAAATTTTATCTGAAAGTTTTGGTTCAGCATTTCGAGGACCAATAGTTTGTTTGTCTTGGATATCTGATTTAGAACGACTATTAAAAACAATTGAACTAATTCCAATTGCTCCAATTGCAGAACTCCCTAACAAAAGAAATGATTTAATAATTTTATTCTTTTTGGCTCTAATCATGTTTTTCTCCTATTTTCAACTATCTTCTTAGTCTAATTTTATTTTACTTATCCTTATATATACTAAATTATAAAACTTATTAATTTTTTCGATTGTTTTTAATTATAAAAATAATTAAAATTACCATATTTTGAATATCGATTTTAGTTTTTAAAATCTTTTAATTTTTAGAACTTTTAATTCATTTCATTTAAAAAAAGAAAGTAAAAAATAGCAAATCTCTTAAAAAGATCTGCTATTTTTGTTTAATTAATTTACTAGATGAAATTCTAGCTTTTTAACCATTAAATAAATGGTCAACCTAAGCAAAATACTAATGTAGCAAGTACTGCAAAACAGAATGTTAAAATAAATATAACTAATGCTTTTACTCATCATTCAGTTGGTTGTTTTTCAACAACTTCTGTTTCTACAACTTTAACAACTTCTTGTGATTTAGAGCTTGTTTCAACTGGTCAATCAAAGACTAAGAATTTAGAATTATCAACATTGTTTGTAAAGATAGCGTATGCATAATCTTTTTCTGGAACAAATCCAACATGTTTGTAATCAAATGAAACAAATGAAGTAGCTTGTGCTAATCTAATGTTTTCATCATTTTCCATTACATAAACAGCTGTTGCAGGTGTTTCTTTAATGTCGTTTGACCCAACTAATTTATCATTTAATTTTTCAAGTGATCTTGAAAGTGAGAATAATGATAATTTAGCAATTTTCTTCATATCATCTTTGTCTTGAAGTTTTTCTTCTAATAATTTAGTTTGTTTAAATACATGATTTAAATTATTTTGAATTTTGTTAAAGTCTTCTTTTGAAGTAACTGTTTTATCTTGTAATTGTTCTACAAAACTTTCCACTTTTTTAGAATATAAAGCAACTGCTTTTAATTTATTTTTATCGCATAAGTCGTCGAAGTTTTCGTATTTTACAACTTTTTGTTCTGGTACATAAACTTCTTTAACAACTTCACGAACTACTTCTTTTTCAACAATTTTTTCAGTTGGTTTTTCAACAATAACTTCTTTTTCAGCTTGTGCAGCAGCTTCTTGACGAGCTTTTAAGATTTCAATTTGTCTTCTTAATAATTCTTTATCAGAATTTGAATCTTGTAATTGTTCCATAAGTTCGTTAAGTTCATTACTAAAATCTGAATTTGAAGAAGAAAGTAATGCAGAAAGTTCTAAAATTTTTGCTTTAAGTTCTTCGATTTCTAAGTCTTTCTTAGATTTTTTTCTTTCGATAATAATATCATCATCTACTGGGAAATATGTATTGTGATCATTTAATACTTTGTAATCTGTTACTTGTGATAAAGATTCTGCAGCATCTTTATCGTTTCTGAAACCAGATTCTAAAATATTAAGTTCAGCTAATGTTTCTTCATAGTTTAATTTACCATCAAACTTATCAACATTAAGCTCATATTCCATTACGCCCTGAGGGTTTTTTTCGGCAATTAAAAGACCACCTCAAACTTTACGGTCGTTTTGGAATCAAGTTGCACAATCGTAACCTAAAGATAAAAATCATGTCATGGCATCTTTACGTGTTTTAAAAACAGCTAAAGCTGAATCTACTTTTGGGTGTTTTAGTGCTCATGGGTAATTTTTATCTTTGTTTGGTTTGTACAAACATTGTAAACGTTTCATAATAGCTCCTTTTTATAAAAATTTGCCCTAAAAATTTGTATATACCTTTTTATTTAATTAAATAAAAAAATGATTAAAATAATCTTTTATATTATACAAGTTTTTTACTTTAATTTATAAAAAGACTATTAAGGACTAAAATAGCTTATTTTAAGTTAAAAATGATAAATTTGGATTTTTTCAAGCAAATATTATCTTTTTTTAAATTTACTTTATTTTAGATTAAAAATAAAGCTTTTTTAAGAAATAGTTGTTTGCTATTTTAGGGTAATTTTAATTTGAATATTAAAAATAAGTTATCTTTTTATTTTATAATTAAAAAACTATGGAATATAAAACAAAAGAGATAGCCGAAGGTAAAATTACTCGAACAGGTAAAAAGTTTGCAGTTGTGGAAACAGACGATCAAGTTAGCTTTATTATAAATAAGCAAGAAGTTAGTGATTTTCCAAAAACAAGAGTTTATGAGGTTCTTAAACTCAATGATCGCATTAATTTTGTTGTTTTAAAATATAGTGATGATAATTCTTATAATTATGCAAGTTTTAAACGAAACCACCCATCTTTTATGAATGGACCGTTTACTTATAGTCTTAAATCAACAGAAAAAGGTTTTCGCAACCTTTATAGTCATACAATTTCCTTTATTGAGAAACTCAATTTAAATTCTAAAAATGAACAGCAAATAAGAAACAAAACACATTTTAAAAATTTTAAAACTAACAAATAAACAAATCACGATTTTTTCGTGATTTTTATTTTTCAAAAATTGTGAAAAAGTTTTCTTTTGGAGTGGTAAATCCTGCGTTTCCAAGTTGTAATGAAGAAAAAAACGAATACACCTACAAATAAGGCGTATTCGTTTTTTGTGCTTCTAAATTACAATGATAGACCATCAACCGCATATTGAAAATCACAATATATTTTGTTTAATTCCTTATGTTCTGGGTCTAAATTATTCTTGATTTCACTTACAACTTTACCATTCACAGTCTTTGTTGTGATTGTTATAAGTTTCAATGCATCTATAAACATATTCATTGTGAGTTTTTGAATCTCTCCATTATCTTTATAAAATTTCTTTAATTTATAAATGCAATATTTCAAAACAATTAGAGACAAAAAGCATAAAAATACATGAGATTGAATATGCTCGTCTTTATAAACGTACATCGGTCTAACTTCGATTGCTGATTTTAAGGTTCTGAATCCTTCTTCCACTTTTCATTGTCCCTTATATATTTCATTCGCTTCTTTTGAATCTATGTTTGTTATGTTGGTTTCAATCATATAAAAGCCATCTTCATTAAACTAGGACAGAAAAAATTAACAATTTATCAAATTGGATAGCCCCATACTATATTCGTATGGGGTTTTTCAATTTAGACATGATTGAATTCTAAATTTATTGTATCAATTAACATAATTAGATATTACTTTTTCTAGTTCACTCAAAGTCATAGCTTTGATATTTAAATCTCTAATTAATTCAGTTTTTAAATTTGAAAATCAATATTCCACAACTCTATTATCTAAACTATTTCCTACTTTTGAAAGTGAAATTATTCCACCTTTATTTTCAATAAAATGAGAAAAATCATCAGATGTATAAGTTGAGCAATGATCTGAATGTAGTATAAAACTTTTTTCAAAATCCACATTTTCAAATGTTTTGTAAATTAATTTTGAATCATTAAATTTGGAAAGAGAAAAACTAATTATTTCTTTAGTTTTATGTTTAATCACTACTGAAAGATAAACATTATTGTTTATCGCATCTTTTGTCGCTGGGAGATATGTTACATCGGTAGCATATATATTTCTGTTATATACATCGTTATAATCTCTATTCACAATGTTTTCTTTTATGACAGATGTGTTCTTTACTTCTTTTAATTTTTTTCTTTTTCTTATATTGCAAAATAAACCTAAGGCATTCATATATCTTCCTAGAGTTCTTTCGTTTATGTCTATTTTATAGTGCTTTAAGATAAAATATTTTAATTTTTGTCTACCATATTTAGATCTATTTTGTTTAAATGAATCAATAATCAAGTCTTGGTACTTTATTTTTCTGGATTTATTTTTAGGAGCAAAATTATTTCTTTTATGTTTGGATATTGTTTGTCTACAAAGATACAACAAAATAGCAAGTTTATACGAAGCCATATTAATATGTGATGCCTCTTGAACTTTCTCTGTTTTAAATTTATCTTTTGTAATTTCTCTATATCTTTTTGCAATTTCAATTAAATCTTCTCGTGTAAAAATGTCTCAATTTATATCTTGTTCTTTCACTTTTCTTGACCTACCGGTTCCAGGCTTTCTTGGTTTTTTATTCATATTACAATTATAATGTTTTAATATTCCTCGTAATCTTGCTTTCACATATTTATCTTTTGCTTTTGCACCATATTTATACATAAGTTCAATTGCATACTTTTTGCCTAATTGAAAAAATGTATTATAAATTTCTTTTTCTTGTTCTTCTGTAAAATGTTTACCCATTTTTTCTCCTTTAAAAATATAAAAAATTAACATTCGAAGGAATGTTAATTTTTATTGTCCTAGTTTATTCAGATTCTTTTTTCTTAATTTTCTCTCAATTTAATTTACCCACTGTTTTGCCATCAATGTCCATGTATTTCTTTTTATATTCTGGAACTAAAGAACTAAGTGGGGGTTCTCCATTTACAGTTTTCTTATTCAATTTATCAATAAAATTATTTCTTTTTAATTTATCTAAAGTCTTTTTCCCAGGACTGAAAAACACACATCATTTTCTGTATTTACCATTAAATCTATTTTTGTTTCAAACAGATTCAACAATTTGTTCTTTCCAAAACATTTCATCTCTAAAAACATAATGTTTGTCCTCAAGAATGAATTTTTTCATCCCAATACTTAATGTATCTAATCTTTTTTGGAATATATATTTAATTCCTTTTTGTTCTAGGAAACGTAAGTTTGCATTGTTATTTATTCCACGATCTGCAACTATTATAATATCCTTTATTTTATAGATTGATTGAAGTTCTAAAACGAAGGATAACATTGTTTTACCATCAGCCGTGTTACCTGGGAACACTTTATAGTGTATTGGTATTCCGTTTTCATCTACAGCCATTGCTATGACTACTTGATCTTCATTGTGTTTTCCGTCTTTTGAAAAACCGTTTTTTCTTATTCCTTCTCTTGTAAAGCTTTCAAAATAAACTGTTGTGTTATCGAAGTGAAAAACTTTATTATTACGATTTGTGAATTCATTTATTTTTTGAAATAAATTGACTAAAACAGAATTCTTATTTTCGAAAATAACATCAAGATAGTTATATATTGATGATTTTTTAACATTAATATCATTTATAAAATCACTTTTATTTTTATATTGTGACATATAGCTTCTTGGAAGGATAATTCTAGTTGCTATGAAAAATTCCAAAAGCTCTTCTAACGATTTATGTTTACTTTTTGGTAATGCCGAAAATAAATCTAATTCTTTAATAACTTTATAAATTAAATCAACTCCAATATTTTGGATACTTGTTTTTACAGAAGTAGGTTTTAATAATTTAAAAAACTCTTCTTTTGCAACAGTTTTATCTAAAGATGTATCTACTTTTTTGCTATTTCTTTTATATCTTCAATTGAAGATAATCCATACTTTTCTTTGATATCTTCTCAGTACCCTAGACCAATCTGATTTCCATAACCTTTTTTAAAACCTTTAGAAATAGCTAAAACTAAATAATATTTTCCATTTTGTTTTTTCTTGCATAAACTGTAACTCATACTCTTATTATATCATTTTATGTGTGTAATGTAAGTAAAAAAAACATTTTTTTCTTTAGGTCATATATCTTTGATATATGTATAAAAAAATAAGCCTAAAAAATAAGCTCAACTTGGAAACTCAGGATCTTTTTAAAGAAAATTAGACACAAAGACAAAATGTGTCTAATTTTTTATTTCAATAATAATAGCAAATCTGATTTTTGCACCCAAAAGTGTATAATTTTAGGTGCAAGAAGGAATAAAAAATGAACTCAATAACAAATCAAATAGGAGAAATTATTTGTAAAAATGAAGGTAAAATTTTTGCAATTAATGATTTTTACAAGTTTGGTACAAAAAACACAATTAAATCTATTTTATATAGATTAAGTAAAGAAAATAAAATCACAAGAATTGCCGATGGTCTTTATGTTAAACCTCGTTATAATAAGATTTTAAAAAAGTATTCTTATCCTAGTCCGCATGAATTTGCTGAGAAAATTGCTGAAAAATTTTCTTGAAAAATAGTTCCAACCGGCGAAACAGCTTTAAACTACACTAATTTATCTACTCAAGTATCTAATGAATATATTTATGTATCTAGTGGTGGATATAAAGAATATTGCTATCAAAATAAAAAAATTATTTTCAAACATACAACAAACCGAAATATAATGAATTATTCCGATCAATTATTAATTCTTATACAAGCAATTAAAAGAATAGGTCAGAAAAATATTAAAGAAAAACATATTAAAATGCTTGCAAGATTTGCAAAAAATATCAAAGAAGATCTAATTAAAGATACTTTAAATTTACCGTTTTGAATTTATGAGATTTTAGTTCAAATAGCTAAATTAAATTGCTAGTATGTTGCTAAAAAGTAAAACAAAAATCCTAACTAATTTTAGCTAGGATTTTTATTAACTATTTTTGCTGATTTAAAAAATCAAATAATGGTTTAAGTAACTCTGGGCTGACTTCTTTTGGATTAACTAAGTTATTTGGAGCAACTTTTGTTCCAAGGAATTCAACTACATCGACATTTTGAGCACCGATAAACTTAAAGACACCTTTTAATCATTCTGTATGATTTCCAAATGGGTATCATCCTTTTGGTGCACCTTGTGTAGAAACAATGATTACATTTAAGTTAGTAAGTAAACCAATGGCGTCACCTTGTTTAGAATATTTATAAGAAAATGTCTTATTAGGAACGCAAATTGAATCAATAAAGTTTTTAACAATTGCACTAGGCCCAAAATTGATCATACTATTTGAAATAACTACTAAATCAACTTCTTTAAAGTAAGTTAATTCAATAATCTGCATCAATATCGTTTCAATATGTCGAAAGATTATTTCCAGTTAGAAAAATTTCAGCATGTTTTGTTTTATTTAAATCAAAACGCATTACTTCAACATTTTGATAAGAATTTGCAACTTCTTGCATTTTATCAAGAATACTTCTTGAATAAGAAGTTTCATTTGGAGTAATGTTTCCGTCTAAAAAGAGTATTTTTCTCATTTTTGATACCTCCTATTTGTATTTACAAGATAAATTATAAGCTCTAATTTTATTATGTGAAACAAAATATGGAAAATTTTTGCAAATTTATTTTTTCTTGCTTATAAAGTTATAAAAACTTTAAAATTATTAATGACCTTAATCAATATATTAGGAATGGAGAATTTATGGCAAAATTTAAACGTATTTTTATGATTGTTACAGATGGACTTGGAATTGGTCCAGATCGTGACCAAAAGGCTTTTGGTGATTCAGGGGCAAATACTATTCGTTCAGCATCAATGGCAGAAGAATTCAAAATTGATACTTGAAAAAAATTAGGGATTGGAAATATTACTAATTTAAATGGAAATTATCATGTTAAACAACCGCTTGCATACATGGCGAAAGTGCAAGAAGTATCTAATGCCAAAGATACTTTAGCAGGACACTGAGAAATGATGGGAATTAAAACTTTAGTTCCTTTCCCAACTTTTACAGAAACTGGTTTTCCACAAGAATTAATCGATGAACTTTCAAAAGCTTTTGATAATCGTAAAATTGTTGGAAACAAATCAGCTTCTGGTACAGAAATTATTAACGAACTAGCACATGAAGAAAGAGATAATGGAGCAATCATTGTTTACACTTCAATGGACTCTGTTTTACAAATTTGTGCTCATGAAGAATGAACAGGACTTGAAAATCTTTATAGATACGCAAAGGCAGCAAGAGCAATTTGTTCATCTCGTCCTGAATGAAACGTAGGAAGAATTATTGCTCGTCCATATGTTGGAGAAGAAGGGAATTACACCCGTACTTTCAACCGTCATGACTATGCAAACCAACCAAGAGAAATGATTTTAAATGAAATTCAAAAACAAGGTGTTGAAGTTATTTCAGTTGGTAAAATTAATGACATTTTTGTTGGACAAGGAATTTCAAAGCACTACTCAAGTAAAGGTGATGCTGATGGAATGGATATTACAATCGATCTTGCAACACAAGGTGGTGAAAATAAATTTATTTTCACTAACTTAGTACAATTTGATTCACACTTTGGACACAGAAGAAATGTTCATGGTTATGCACAAAACATTGCTGATCTTGATGTGAAATTAGGAAAATTAATCAACGCAATGAATGATGATGATTTATTAATCATGACTAGTGATCACGGGAATGATCCGCTTTATCCTGGATTTAATCACACAAGAGAATTTTTACCTGCAACTATTTTTTCTAAATCATTCAAATCACCAAAAGTTTTACCAAACTTTAATGGACTTGGAACATTAGGAAACATTGTTGCTCGTAACTTTGGAGCTGAAATTGTAACTGAAACAGGTGATGATATTTTCGAACAATTAGTTTAATTTAAATTACCAAATAGAAGGTTTATTAATTAACCTTCTATTTTTCTTTTTAATTAGTTTTTTAATATTTGAGAATAATTTAAGAGTTAAAATTTTAAATTTTACTTAGAAAAATGAAAAAGATTTCATATTTTGATTAGATAAAATCGTAATTTCAAATTAATAAATTATTTAAGAATTGCTTCAAAAATCAAAGATTTGAATACTTTTTAGATCTTTTGAGCTTTAAGTTTTATTTAACTGTTTTAAGTGATAAATTTTCTTTTTTGCTAGCAATTGTAAAAGAGTTTTATTTTGATATAATAAACACATGAATGAAATAAGTTTAAAGAGAAAGGAATCTCAAATTCATCAGTTAGTTGCTGATATTGTTACTAACGATTTACAAAATGTAAACGTAATTGACCCAGTAGTAATGGATGTGAAGCTAACTAACGATTTGTCACACCTTAAAGTTTTTGTGAATCTTTCAGGCAATGTCCAAAAAGGAATTATCGCCCTAAATAATTCTTCTGGATATGTTCGTAAGGTTCTTGCAAAATCATTAAATTGACGCAAAGTTCCAGAAGTTCATTTTTTACTAGATGAAGTGAGCCAGACTGGTAGTCGTATAGACCAAATCTTGAAACAAATAAAAGAAGAAAAATAATCAACTTTTATTTTAAAATTTCCGTTTGACCACGGAAACTCACTGCAATTTAATTACGAAAATTGTCAGTACTGACCAAACAATAATTTGCAATCAATTTTGCAAAATACAATTTTTGATATCAAAGAGATTATTTAATTGCAAAATTAAGTAATACAAACACAAATATTAAACAACCTAGATTAAAATATTTTTAATTTATGAAAGGAATAAAATGACTAAAAAAAGTAAATATTTACTTTTAGGAGTTGCGGGTGTTTTAGTAGGAACAGGTGTTGTAGCTATACCGGTAGCAGTTACAGCCGACGCCAAAGCTAAAGCAGCTAAAGAAAGAAAACAAGCTCTTAATGAATTAGATTCAGCTTTAACAGCTTCTGAAGTATCAGCTGCTAAAGCAAGAGAAGCTTTCGAATTACCTGCAGAATTTGATGGTTGAGTTGTTGATACATTTAACTCACTTTCAAAATACCACGAACCAAAAGCTATTGCTAAAGCATTAGCAAATGTGGAAGCTTTACAAAAAGAAGCAGAAAATGCTAAATTAAATAGAGATTACACAAATGATGAATACAGAAAATTAGCTAAGAAAATTGTTGAAGCTCAACAAGCTCTTGAGGAAGCTCTTAGAGAAAACGCAAGAGAAACAGACGCTAAGAAAACAGAAATTAGAAACTTAATTAACTCATTTAGTGATGAAGTTAAGAAAACTAAAATCGTTCAAGATGCACAAAACGCTCTTGAGAAAAACTACGTTAAAACACCTACACAAGGACACAGTATTCTTGTTCTTTTAGGACTTAAAGTAGTTCAAGGTGCTTTAAACCAAGAAGTTCTTGACTTCTTCAACAAAAACACAGCTAAAGATCTTGTTCACAACAATGCAACATACCAAGATAATGATAGAGTATTATTATCATCAGTTGCTGATGTACAAAATGAAGAAACTCCATTTGATGCATCACAAAACTTCAAAAGACGTTACCAAGAAACTACAACTACAAATATTTTCAACAAACTTTGAAGAGCTTACATTGATGCTAGAGAAGTTGCTACAAACAAAAGCTACAACGAAGTTACATTTATTGAAAACTTCAAAACATTTAGTGGTTTCCCTACTTTAGTTAAAAACTTAACAGATGCTCTTAAAGCTGCTAAAGCTGAAAAAGCTAGAGTAAATGACGAACTTAGAGCTGCTCATACAGCTTATCTTGATGCTGCAACATCAGCTAAAAAACTTGTTGCTCATGAAGTATTTACAGATACAGGTGTAGTTGTAAATAACGAAAGAACAAATAGCGAAGACAAACACGCAAGAGAATACACAACAGAAAAACTTGCTGAGTTTGATAACAATGTATATGCTACATCAGAACTTGATACAAGAGCTGACAACATCGTTAAATCTCTTTACGATACACAAGTTCAATCAATTGAAGTTGTGAAAGCTGATGATAACTTTGCACTTCAAAAGAGATTCTACGAAAGAGCTTTTGAACATGCAACAAAATTAGTAAATAAAACAACACCAGTTACAGAAACAACAGCTTCATATGAAAAAGTTGAAGGTTCAGCAGATCTTGTTAATGCTTTAGAAGCAGCTGCAAATTCAGCTAAACAATCAGTTGATGCTGCTACAGAGAAAACAACACAAGTTTACCAAACAGCTAAAGAACAAATTAATGCTGCTGTGCAAACATTTGTTAGCTCAATGCTTACAAAATCATTTGATGAATATCAAAAGATTTTAGATCAATCAAACCAAAACAGAAAACTTTACCAATTAATTATCGATTTAGTTAACTCTTCATTAAACGAAGGTGAAGCAAAACATGATCTTGGTTCAATTTTAGGAAGTGTATCAGTATTACAAGAAGAACTTAAAAATGCTTCTAAACTTTACTTAACACCTCAAGAAATTTACGTAGGAACAGAAGAAAGCTTCAAGAGAGTAAAACAAATTTTAGATTCAGTTAAAGAATCAAAAGATATTTCTGATGCAGACAAAGCTGATTTAGTTGCAAATACAACTTCATCAACATCAACACAAACAACTTCTGATGCACAATTTGGTCTTGTTAACACATTAGAAGCTGCTTATTGATTAGATCTTTACCAAGCTGTAATTGAAAAAGGTAAAGAAAACTTATCAAACGCTGATAAGAAAGCTAAAGAATTAATCAAAAACTTCCTTGATAAAGTTGTTACTAATAAAAATGAAATTATCAAAGAAACACCATATTCTGAAGCAACACAAGCACTTAAAGATGCTTTAAATTCAGTTGTTGATAAAGAAGTTAGTGACAAGAAACAAGTCGAAGGGGAAGAACAAGAACAAGCAAAAACAGATTACGAACTTGCTTCTGATTACTATGATCAAGCAGTACAATCAGTTAATGCTTTAGGAAACTTCCAATACGAAACATACAAAGCTTTAGTTAACGCTAAATTACAAGAAGGTGGATTTACAAACTTACCTGCTCTTCCAGGTCTTCCAAATACTACAGTAGATGGTGATACAACTTACTATGTAAATGAAGTTGCTGCTTACGAACCAGTTACAAACTTTAATAATGCTTTAGAAGCAGCTAAAGCAATCGTTGATGCATTAAATGCTACAGAAATTACAAGAGAAGAAAATCCTGTTCATCCACAAGACTGAACAACTCTTGCAAAAACAGTTCTTCCAAAATATAGAGAAGCTGTAGAAATTTTAAAAGATTCAATCGCAGCAATCGAACTTGATAAAGCTAGATATGAATACGAAAAAACAATTTGAGAAACAAACCACTTAATTCCTATCTATAAAGATAATGAACGTTTAAACCCACAAGGTCTTTACGAAACATACATCAAAAAATCAAGAGATTTAATTGCTAATGCAAAAACTGATAAAACAATTTCAGTAGATAAATACAAAGAAGCAATTAAATTAGTTCAAAACGCAGTTTGAAGAGCTAACACAGCAGCTAACGAAAACCTTCAATCAAACAAAGACGGTGCTTATGCAGAATACTTAAGATCTAAAGATCAAATTAAAGCATTCAATGAAATCAAATTACCAACTGCTAAATTATTAGCTGTTAAAAAAGCTGCACAAGCTTTATACGATGAACAAGCTCCACTTTTTGTTAATGATGAAGCTAAAAAAGCAAAATTAGATGCATACAAAGAAAAACTTGCTGCTTTACCACAAGAATCAGATTTAATTTCATTACTTTCAACATGAGAAAACGAATATAACTCAGGTAATGAAGAGAAAAAAGCTGAAATTCTTGGAAAAGGTAAAGAATATGATTCTAAAGCAAAAGAATTTATTGATGCCACAAAACAATTAGCAACTGATCTTGGACTTGATTTAGAAAACGCTAACTACAAAAAAGTTATTAACCCAGAATCAAGAGATATTACAGATGCTAATGAAAAAATTCATTCACACGAAGTTCACAAAAGAGAACAAGAAAGACTTTACAAACTTTACAGAAATACACAAGCTTTACTTGTTGGTGTTCTTAAACATGAATTTGTAGATCCAACAAATGAATTAAATCGTGAAGCTTTATTTACAGAAGATGATTTAATTAAATTCGTTGCTCAACCAAAATCTGGTGATGTAAGACAATTATTAAAACATGATATTGAAGTTTTAGGTACACTTGACTATCAAGATGCTAAATCAACTTCAAGCAAACTTGCTAAATTATTAGAAGATGCTAAAATTCCTGGAATTTCATTTGAAGCACCTGAATTACCAGCAAATACTTCATACATTTACGATAACTTATTAAAACCAGTTAAAGCTGCTTACTTAGCTTCAATTGAAGCTCTTAAAGCTTATAGAGCATCATTAGCTACAGATGCAAATAAAGCTAGATATGAAGCTCTTATTGCAGCAATTGACAAAGTTCTTGCAGAAGCTGCTGCTAAAGAATTTGATCCAAACAACGAAACATTTGAAACATACTTAACAGATACTAAGAAATATGAAAACGAACTTGCTGCTTCAAAATATGAAAAAGCAAGATTAGATTTTGAAGCTCAAGTAAAAGAAGCAGAAGCAGAAGCTACAAAACATACAGATTCTAATCCAGAAGGAAAAGCAATCATTGAAAAAGCTATTGCTGAAGCTCAATCAAATGTTACAATTAAATTAGCAGAAAAAGCTTTAACATTAGAGAAATTAGTTGATAAAGAAAATGTTCGATCAAAAATTGATGAATTAAAAGCTGAACTTGATAAAAAAGAAAGAACAGCTGACACAATTAAAGAAAAACTTCAAGCATTAAACGATGCATTAACATCTGAATTAACAACAGAAAAATTCAGAACTTACACAAATGATGATTCTAAATTTGCAGAATTTACTCCAGATATGATTGCAGAATTCGAAAAAGCAATTAAATGAGTAAAAGCAAGCATCATGAATGCAACAGTTGCACAAGCATACAAAGAATACGAAGGATTTGTTGAATTATTAACAAAAACAATTACTCGTCCTGCTGACAAAACAAAAGCAGAAGACACAGAATATGCATTACTTTTAGCACAAGAATCAGTTGTTAAAGCAGCTTTAGATTCTGCAAAAACTGAAATGGCAGATCTTCAAACAAGAGCTGCACAAACAGATGATGTTGTAGAAGCAGCTAAAATTTACAACCAAGAAGCAATTCAAAATATTACATTAAAACTTGCTAAAGTTCAATACGAACAATATAAAGCAAGATTCGAATCATTAGTTGATGTTCTTAATAAATTTTCACATTTAGTTGACGGAGCTCAAAAAGGATATGGTGAAGAGTACAAGACACAAATTCAACAATCTGAAAATGACCTTTCAGCAGCATTAAGAAAAGAAAATATTACTTTAGCTGATCAAATCAAAGCATACAAAGATCAAGCGAATGAACTTAAAGAAGAATTTGAGACAGTTTCAAATGAAGTTAGTGCTTCAATCCAACCAACAATTAATAAAAATAATGATAGAATTCAAGTTCTTGCAAAATCTACAAAAGATTTCGCTGAAGGATCTGATAATTTACAAACTTATGTTAAATTAGACGGTAAAATTGTTACAATTTCAAATATTTATGATGAATTAGAAGTATTAAGAAAAGCAAACAGAAGAATTGCTGATGATTTATTACCAATGTTGTTAATAACAAAATCAGATACAACAGAAGCTTGAAAAATGGAAGAATCAATCACAGATCCAGAGGTTATTTCATTAATTCAAAAATATGCAAGCCTTTACTATTTAAATGATTCTCAAACACCTGAAATTGTTCAAAATAAAGACAGAAGAATCAAACTTCTTGGAAGAATTTACAACGCTACATTAACAAATGAAGAAAGAGTTCAACTAGAACACGATTTATTTGTAGCTAAAACAAGAGAAGAAGTTACATCTGTTAGAGAAAGACTTGAAAGAGCAGAGCTTCTTAAAGGTCTTAGAGATGCATACAATGAAGCTCTTAAAGCTGTTAAAGAAATTAATCCTCTTTCAGAAGAAGCTAAATCACAAATTGCCGCAATTGAAGCTTTAATTAAAGAAAAAGATGTAGATTCAACACCTATCGAAGAATTAGATAGAATTTACAATGAAAAAACAAATGAATTAAAATCAATTAAAGCAAGAGAAGAAGCTAATGCTGCTATTACAAAAGCAAAAGATCTTGAAAAACTTATGTCACCATTAGTAGGCGAAAATAGTCTTTACAAACAATATTCACAAGAAAATGCTTCAACAAAAACATATCTTGATAAATGAGAAGAGGAAGGTAAAGCTAAATTAGCACAACTTGTTCAAGCAGTTGCTGATTATGAAGCTAAATTAGCAGATAATACAACAACAGTTACTGATGAACAAGCTTCAGCAGCAAAACAAGAAATTGAAACTAAAACACAAGAAGTTCTTGCAGTTAAGAAATCTATTGATGATAAAGTTAAAGAACAAATTCAAAAACAATTAACTGGATATCAAGAAGAAATTAAGAAACAAAATGCTATTCTTGAAGATAATAATTCATCTGCACAAGATAAAGAAAGTGCAAGAACAACAATTATTGAAACAACAAAATTATTACAAAACTCAACAGCAAGATTACAATTTGTTTCTGAAGATGCTCAAACAGAATTCAAAGGTAAAGAAGAAAATGCTTCTAAATTAGATGCATACAACTCTGCTCTTAGAACATCTGTTGATGCAATGAAAGAAGTTTTATTCCCAACTACTACATCAAGTTCAAATTAATAAAATAAATATCCTCACCACATATTTAGAAAACTATGATGAGTTAGAATGAAATGGAATTCTATAAACAAAATACTCACTACACCAGGTGAGTATTTTTCTTTTTTAATTTGATTTTCAAGATTTTTAAAATATAATTGTATAGCTTACTTGCATCAAGAGTATGGTAGCTTAACAGCTTTGACCATTGCCAACCTGCTAATTTTTTAGCAAGGTGGATAGTGAGGATTAATGCCGAGCATTAGTTAACATGCATCTATCCTTAACTCCGTACGTATGCGTAAGCGTTAGGAGAATTTATGAGAAAATTATTTACAAGTGAATCAGTTGGAAGAGGTCATCCTGACAAATTATGTGACCAAATTTCTGATGCTATTTTAGACGAATATATGCGTCTTGACCCACACGCTAAAGTTGCGATTGAAACAATGGCAAGTGGACATAATATTTTTATTGCCGGTGAAGTTAATTCGGTTGTAGAAGTTAATGTTATTGAAATTGCAATTAATATCTTAAAAGAATTAGGATATTACACAGCACGAACAAGTTTCCAAACTGATATTAAAATGCAAAGTCCGGATATTGCAATGGGTGTTGAAAGAGGTGAAGAAATTGGAGCTGGTGACCAAGGTTTAATGTTTGGTTATGCAACAGACGAAACTCCTGAATACATGCCATTAGCAATTACATTAGCACATGAATTAGTGAAATTAGCTGAGAAAAAGCGTTTAGACGGCACATTTAAATGAGCTCGTCCAGATATGAAATCACAAGTGACATTAGATTATACAAATCAAGAAAAAGTAGAAGTAGATACAATTTTATTAAGTATCCAACACTCAGAAAAATTTAATGAGCTTGAATTTAAAGATTTTATTCGTAATGAAATTATTAAACCTGTTCTAGAAAAGTATAATCTTAGTTTTCCAAAAAATGTCTTAATTAACCCAACTGGACAATTTGTTATTGGTGGACCAATTGGAGATACCGGATTAACAGGAAGAAAAATCATTGTTGATACATATGGTGGAGCTGCACGCCATGGTGGTGGAGCTTTTAGCGGAAAAGATGCAACCAAAGTTGACCGTAGTGCAGCTTATGCAGCAAGATGAATTGCAAAAAATGTTGTTGCAGCCAAACTAGCTAAAAGATGTGAAATTCAAATTGCTTACTCAATTGGAATTGCTCAGCCAGTATCTATTATGGTCGAAACTTTCGGAACTGAAACAGTATCACCAGAATTAATTGAACAAGCAATTATCGAAACTTTTGATTTAACACCAAAAGGAATTATTAAATCACTTGATTTAAGAAAACCAATTTTTGCTCAAACTGCCTATTATGGACACTTTGGACGAACAGATTTAAAGTTTTCGTGAGAAGCACTTGATAAAGTTGAAATTTTAAAAGCTAAAATTGCTGAGTATTTAGAAAAAGCTAAGTAATTTTTCTATTGTGAAAATCAATTTGGTAAAAATAGCAAATCCAAAAACAAAGAAGGGATTTATCCCCTCTTTTTTCTTGTTTTTATTTGCTTTTTTATTTATCTTTTTAATAGAAAAAATTAAAATATAAATATATTAAATTTAATTTAATGAAAGGAGTAGTCATGCAAGAAGAACAAAACTTAAAAATGGATTTAATTGAGTTTAGAAAACAAGAAATCCAGCATGCAATTTTAAAAGCTCAAAAAGAACAAGAACAGGCAAAATACAAGAAAGAACAATTAAGCTTACCGTGATATAAACAGGATCTTATTCGTAATCTTTTTGCAGCTACTGGTTCATTATTATTAATTGTAATTTTAATGGTAGTTGCTCTTTATGTAGGTTAATAAATGCATATTGCACTTTTAATTTTACTTACAGTAAACTTATTTGTTTTAGTTATTGTTTGTGTTATTTTGGGTTGACCATACATTAATAATTTTATTAATAGCAAATTTAGAAAAGCTAAATACGAAAAACTTGGAAAAAGCAGTCAAATTCGTTTGATTAACCAATTAAGAGAAAGTGTTGAATATTTTTCTAAACACAAAATTGGTTCTTTAATTACAATTGAAAATGCTGATAATTTAGATAATTTAAGAACTGATGGTGTGATTTTAAATGCGAATATTTCGAGTGCACTTTTAATTGCTATTTTTAATAAAAATTCACCACTTCATGATGGTGCTGTTGTGATTCGTCAAAATAAAATTTATTATGCAGCTACTTTTTACAAAATTACAAAACGTAGTATTGAAAATAATTATGGTTCAAGACATCGTGCAGCTTTAGGTATTTCAGAACAAAGTGACGCAACAACAATTGTTGTATCCGAGGAAACAGGGAGTGTAAAAATTATTAAGGGTAATGGAATTCATAATATTAAAATTGAAGAATTCCAAGAACAACTTATTAAATATTTACAAGAAAACTAATTAAATGGAATTTACAGATAAACTTAAAGAATCTCTAATTTTAGAATTAAAGGAAGCTGTTAAAAATAAAGCAGTTAAACCAATTCGAGATTTAGAAGAAGAATACACACCCGCTGACTTTGCTGAGGCAATTGAACAACTTGAAACTTTTGAACAAGTTTATGTTTTAAGAGTTTTAAGAACCTCAGATGCTGCTGAAATTTTTGCTTATTTAGAAGATGAGCTTAAAGCTTCGCTTGCTACTTCTTTTACAGAAGAGTGAGGTTTAAAGATTTTAAATGAACTGCAAACAGATGAACTTGCTGATGTTCTTGAAGATTTACCCGTTAATTTAATGCGGAAAATTTTACTTTCAACAGATGAAGAAACCCGTAAAAAATTAAATTCGATTTTTAACTATAATGAAGATCAAATCGGAAGTATTATGGCTGTTGATATTACTTTTTTAAAGGACGAATGAACAGTTAAAAAAGCAATTAAGAAAATCAAAAGCGATTATAAAAATACTAAAAGTGAATTTAGTCATAACTTCTATGTAGTTGATAACTCTGGACGACTGCTTGGTGATATCACTTTAGAAGAACTTGTTTTTAGTAATGATGAAGCACTATTAAGCGAACTTTATAGTGTTGTTGCGTCAGTTCATCCAGAAGATGATAAAGAAGATGCTGCAATTGTTTTCTCCGAACAAGATCGTTCAACCTTACCAGTAGTTTCTAAAGATAATTTTTTAATTGGTATGATTACTTCCGATGATGTTATCGATGTTATTCAAGAGCAAGCAACAGAAGATATGTATAAACTTGCTGGAATTAACCCCGAGGCAGCAGAAGAATCATATTTAAAAACAAGTGTGATGCAAATTGTTAAATCACGGGTATTTTGACTTTTAATTTTGATGGTTTCTTCAACCATGAGTCAATTTATTATTCAACAATTTACCGATCTTTCAGAAACTTTTATTAATGGACTTAGTATTTCAATTTCATCAGCTTTAATAGTTGGTCTTATTCCAATTATTTCAGGATCAGCTGGAAATGCAGGAAGTCAAAGTTCAACCACAATCACTCGTGCTTCTGCTCTTGGAGATATTGAAGATCAAGATTTATGAAAAGTAGTTAATAAAGAACTAAGAGTTGGAACAGTCATTGGACTGATTATGTTTGTTGCTAATGTAGTTCGTCTTTATATTTATTTTGCGGTTCCTGCATTTCGTGGAAATTCAGGATGAAGCGAACTTAGTTTTATAATTATCGCTAGTTCTTTATCGCTTTTCTTAGTTATTATTTTTGCAAAGTTTTTAGGAACAATTATCCCGTTAGTTGCAATTAAATTTAACAAAGATCCAGCTGTTATGTCAGCACCAATTTTAGCAACATTAAGTGATGCTCTTTCAACTTTAATTTTCTTTTGTTTAAATATGTTTGTGCTTTGAATGGCTGCAAAAGCAGGTTGAATCGGATCGTTTGAGAAAGCTAAAGTTGCTAAAGAAGGTATTGAAGCTGCTACAAATACTCTGTTAGCTTTAGACTTTCAAAATTTACCAAGCTTAACTCAATTTAATTTTTGAGTTTAGAATTTTCATTTTAAAGGAGAAGTTATGCCAAACGACACACGTGTTGCCGATATTGAAAGAGTTAAGCTTTTAGCTGAAGAACTTTTAATTGCAAAACAAAAAGTAAAAGAAATTAATCAAATGCTTAAAGATTTAGTTCGTGATACAGAAATTGAATTTAGCGAACCATTAAGTGATGGTGGATGAGTTACTTATGAGCTTGTTGAAGCAAAACCACGAATTGATTATCGTAAATATAGTCAATATTTATTTAATTTATTAAATCGTGGTGAAAAACTGACCGAAGAAGAAATGCAAGTTGTAATTGAAAGCTTTGTAGTAACCAAAGATCCAAAATGAAGTTTAAAAATTAAAAAATAGGAGGTATTATGATTACCAATTTAGAAACTTTAAAAGCAGAAACTAATAATTCATCAAGTTCATCAATTTTTAGTGGTGATAGTTCAATTCTTTTATGAATTGTGCTTGGAATTTTAGTTTTATTAATTCTAATTTTCTTTGCTTATTCATGAATTAAAGACAAAATTGATAAAAAGAAATTACGTGAAGCTACTTTTGAATTGCAAAGAGAAACTGCAATTTATTTTTGAGAACTTAATGTTAAATTACTTAAATTATGAGAATTAAACAAACAAAGTCAAGCAGACTTTGTTCCAAGTATTGGTGAATACAAAATGTCGGATTTAAACCGTGCAGCTAAACAAGTTCTTGAAAAAGAAATTAAAAGTGTTCGTTTTCAAGCTTGCTTCAAAGAAACTGAATTGCACAATTTATTTGTAAAGAATCTTTTTAAATTAAAAGATACTAATGCTAATCTTTGAGAAAAGCATTTACCAACTTTTAAAGAATATTTAGAAAATAATTTAGTAACTGCTCAGCAAGAACTAGATGATCTTAGCAAAACCGCTTTTGTCGAAACAAGAAAACAAGATTTAATTGAACAAGATACAACCAAGGAGTATCATGAGTTCCTCAAATAAAAATCAGTTTAATTTTTCAAATTTACGAAAGATGAATTTACCTAATAAATTAACTTTATTGAGACTCATTTTAATTCTGCCGCTAGTAATTTTAATGTCAATTGCAACTACATCATCAGTTTGATTTTCTTCTTATCATTTAGTTTGAATTAATCTTACTATTTTACTGATTTTCATCGTAGCAATGACAACCGATTTTTTAGATGGTTTTCTTGCTCGTAAATACAATCAAGTAACTGATTTTGGTAAATTATGAGATCCTATTGCAGATAAAGCAATTACTAACCTTACTTTAATTTATTTAACTGCCCAAAGTTATTTACCTTTATGAGTTGTTTTTATTTTTATTTTAAGAGATTTAGTTGTTGCAGGTTTTAGAGTTATTATGACTAAAAATCAAATTAGTATTGCAGCTGATTTTCTTGGTAAAATTAAAACTATTCTTTTAAGTTTTGGTATTGTGTTTCTATTATTAGGAGTCATTATTTGTCAAATAATTGATCTCAATCATATCGGTACATTAAACTTGAACTTTATTTTAGTTGATTCTGTTCCTTACTGAGTTTCATATGGTCTTGGTATTTTTGTAATTGCCGCAGCAATTTTATCTATCGTTTCAGGATTTGAGTACTTTCAAAAAATTAAACACTACATTAAAACTTATTAATTTATGCATTTATTATTAACTCAAAATTTTATTTGAGAAGTTGCTATTTCAGAATATTGTGGTTTACTTTTTTTGATTTTAATCTCTTTTGTATCCACTTATTTAGCAAAAAGAAAAATAAAAATTAAATTAGCATTTTCAATAATTTATAGTTTAGGTATTCTTGGTTCAAGTTTGCTTTCACTTAGTATATTGAAAATGCTCTTTTTTGTTAGTAAAAGTCCAATGCTTAGCTATAATGAACTAGTTCCTATTATTAATCCAATGGGTACACTTTTATTTTTATGTGTGGAACTAATTGAATTTATTAGCTTAAATCAAGCTTCGAAGATTCTTGCTTTAAATGTCTTAATTTTATTGTTGGTGCATCTTTTTGCTGCTCTGTCAGCTTTTATTCTTGCTTTTTTCTTTTTGAAAAGAAAACCAGAATATAAAGATCTTTTTATTGGAACAAATTCACTTAGTAAAAAAGTTATTAGTTATCAATTTTGTTTTATTTTCATTTTTATTCTGCTAGTCTTTTTAATTGAATATAAACTCAATTTTAAAGTAAGTTTGCAAAATGTTTTATTCAAGGAAATGTTATCAGCATTAGCTTGTTTTCTTACATTAGCTTGAATTTCTCTACTTGGTCAATTTAATTATCCAACAAATTTATACGTTGCTTTTGCTACATTTTTATTAGCAATTTGACAAAGAAAAACCAGATTAGTAACTAATCTGGTTCAAATGCAAATTACTATTATTTTTTATTGCACTAATAGTTTGCTTATTTCGTTATTTTATTTGATTTAAAAGAAAGTTTGGTAGAAATAATATCCAACAAGTGATAAGCAACTAATTAAAATTAAAATAATCGCACTAATTGCAGAAATGTAAGTTCTGCGATATTTTTTTAATTCTTGAATTCGAGCTTCATCGACAAGAATTTTTTGTTCCTCAACAATGTGTTCAATCAAGCGTTGTTGCTCTTTGTCAATTTTTCAATTCAAACTTACAAGCGGAGCTGAAGCTTTTGGTAATTTATTTTTACGCTTGCGATTTTTATATCAATTTCAAAAAAACATTAATCCTCAATTTTAGGCATAACTGTAATTGCGAATGCTTCAGGTCCAGTATGAATTGCGATTGCACTTGAAGTTAACTGTTCATTTGCTAAGTTTATTCCACGTTCATTACATAAAGCAACAACCATTTGATTTACTTTTGAATCAACCCCGTGCATTCAATTGCACTCATAATTTTGTAATCCAATTTCTGCAATAAATTCTTCAACACGATCGATCGCTTTGTTAATTGCCCCTTTAAGGGTACGTTTTAAATTTATCATACCAACAGTTCCATCTAAGTTATAACTTAAAATCGGAATCATCATAATAGTGTTTAAAACTAATTTTTTCAAAGTATTTAATCTTCCACCTTTTAAGATGTATTTTAAATTAGTTGGAACCAAAATAGTTAAAGATTGTTCATTAATTTTGTTGATTTTTTCAATAATTTGATCAAGAGCTAGACCTTGTTGGTAGAGTTTTTGAGCATATTTAGCAACTTTAATAATTTGAATTCCGGTGAAGTGATTATTAACAACTTTAACATTCGGGAAATCATGTGCAATAGTTTGAATGTATCTACTTGTCGAAGAAAGATTTTCATTAATTGTTAAAACAAGAACATCTTGAAACTCTTTGCTTGCAGCTTCAACTGCTTTTTCGATTAATTCTAAGCGAGGCAAGCTAGTTAAAAAAGATTCGGCATTTGTTAATTTTTCTAAAATAGTTTGACTTTCAACGACTCCATCTTCATATTTAACATTATCTAATTCTACTTGTAAGGGTAAAAAATGGTATCCTAATTCATGAGCAAAGCTTTGTGATACTCCTGAAAAAGAATCAATAATAATTCCTAATTTTTTCATAGTGAAATTATATTACAATTCAGTAAATTCTTATGATTTTTAAATTTTCCAGCTTATAAATTTAGTGTTTGTGTTTGATTTAAAATTCATTAAAAAAGAGCAATATAGTATAATTTAAACATGAAAAAGCACAAGTTTAAAATGATCTTTTTAACAATCATTACATTTGGTTTAATTTGAATTTTTTGAAACAAACAAACACAACATCAAAAAAACACATTTTATCAAGTTTCTAAGATTCCATTTAAAATTGAAAACCTCAAAGAATTTCTTGGTTCGGTTACAAATATTTTAAGTGTTGAAACAAAACCATCAAGAGTTATTATTCAAGTGAAAGATATTACCAAAGTAAATCTTATTGCGATTAGAGATTTAAAAGCAGTGAGTGGAATTTTTGCAAAAAGTGATAGTCTTTCAATTATTCTTGGCGAATTTAGTCAAGCAGTAGCAAAGGAGTTAAACAATGATCTCACAGCAAAATAAATATAAAGTTATTTTAGATAACTTACTTGAAGTTTCTAATAATGACTCAGCAATCTTTACAAAAGTTAATGATAAAGATTACTTTGATATTCTTTCATTAGTTCGGCCAGAAGATTTTGAACGAATTTGTCGTTTGGAAACATTTGAAGTTAGCCTTTATGAAATGGGGCTTAGTAAAGTTGTTACTAAGCTTAAAGAAACTTCGAACATCGAAGATTTTATTCGGGTATTAAAAGAATGAACTAACATTAAAGAAGATGAAATTGGACAAATTCGCCACAATTATTTAAAAATGAGAGATAAAGTAATTGGAAACCTAGAAGTAAAAATTCAAAAATCACTTTTAAAATGAAAAGTTTTAAATGATAAAACAATCAATATTTTAGATGAAACCAATATTTGACCATTACACTTAGGATTTTTATTTGTATCTTTAAGAAAAGAAGATAAAGCAATTTATGCTCCACTTTTCTTTAAAGAAGCTCATATCCAATTTAAAAATGGTCGGCCATATTTAAGTTCAAATGGTGATATCAAAATTAACGAAAAATTACTTTTCTTTTTAAGCAATCAAGGTTTCGATCTTTATTTAGATGATCAAGTTAAAGAATTTGAAATTAATACTCTGTTACGTAATTTACAAACTCATTGAAATGGACTTTACAATATTCCGCTTAACATTGTTGAAAATTTTAAAAAGTTTCGTCCTGATGAAATTCAAAACCCTTCACTTAGTTTCTTTCCAGGAGCTGTTTTAGGTATCTTCCAACCAGGTGGAGGATTTTCAAGAACAAGAATGAAAGAAATTATTCAAAATGGAGAAATTGATGAAATTATTGATGTTGAATTCAATAAAAATATTTACAAAAATAAAATTGATCGTTCAATTTTCAACCCAAATTTAGCACTTTTTAAAATTACTGAATCAAATCTTTCACAAGATCGAGCAATTCTTAGTTCTCTTAACCAAAATACAGTTATTTGAGGTCCTCCGGGTACAGGTAAATCTCAAACAATTGTTAATTTGATTGCGAATATTTTAGTTTATGGTAAAACAGCAATTGTGGCTTCTCAAAAAAGAGCTGCACTTGAAGTTATTTATCAACGTCTAAATAAATTAAATCCATTTGCACTCTTTATTTCTAACTCTAAGGAGATGAAAAAGAGTAGTTTTTATGAACCAATTCAAAATTACTTAGAAATGATTGAGAATTTTGATTCTTATAATCAAATCAAACATTGCAGTACAATTACTGCTCAGGAGCTTAATTTCATTGCGAAAGCAAGTGAATATTTAAGTGATCCAACTTCACAACTTGTTTTAAAAGCTTATTACTACATTAGTGTTCATAAAAAAGACTTTGATTTTGATAAGGAAATGGGATTTATAGTTGATTTACCAAAAGATGTTTTCTATCCACAAGTTCCATTTAAACAAGGTGAAACTGCCAAAGAATTGTTAAAAAATCATGATTTAACTTTCCTTCCTTTTGTTCGTAAGTATTTTGAACTTCGTCGTTTAGGTCAAGAGATTGATTCACACTTAACAGGTTTTACTGGAACACTTCATGACTTGATGCAATTTATGCGTGAAATTGGTTATGATAAAGAACAAACAAATAATCCGTTTGATCGAATTAACGAACTTATGAAACTTGAAGAAAATATTTCATATGCCAATACAATTTCTGATGAAGAAGCGATTAAAAATGTTGTTTTAGAAAGAATTTTCAAAACAATTGCTAATTTTAACGAAGAAGAAAGAATGCTTTATCGTGAATTTGCTCAAAGTATTAGAATTGTTAACTATGAACCATATCGTTTTATTAAAAAATATTCTGCAATTATTAAAAAGATTTTCCCAATTATTATCGCAACTCCAAATACAGATTTATCAGGTTGAACCAAAAACGAATTCGATTATGCAATCTTAGATGAATCAAGTCAAATTTTTATTGAAAATGGTTTACCTATTTTATACTTAGCTAAACGTAAAATTTTAGCTGGTGATACTCAACAAATGAAACCAAATAATTGATTTGGAACAAGACAAAGTGATGATTCAATTTTTGGTCAAGTTGACTCACTTTTAGATTATGCTCTTTCTCTTGGTGTCTTTCCGATTTTACTTGACAAAAACTATCGTTCAAATCATGCGGCACTGATGACTTTTTCAAGTAAACACTTTTATAATTCAACACTCGATGCAATTGATTCAGCTACATCATGAAGCACTAATCCAATTGAGGTAATTCAAGTTGAAGATGGAGCTTGAGAAAATCAAAAGAATGTTGCTGAAGCTAAAAAAGCAATTGAAATTGCAATCGAAAACCTTGATAAATATGAAAAAATTATTATTTTAGGATTTAATGGAAAACAAAGTGATTATATTACTTGATTAATTTTCAGAAATCATCCTGAACTAGAAGAGGCAATCAAAAAACGTCGTTTATTAATTAGAAATATCGAAAATATTCAAGGTGATGAAGCTGATCTTGTTATTGCAACGCTAGCTTACGATAAAAATACTAAGATTCAATATTCATATGTTGCTCGTCCTGGTGGAAAAAATGCATTAAATGTCGCTATTTCGAGAGCCAAGGAAAAAATGATTGTTTTAAAAACAATTAATTCAAGCGATATTCCGCTCACTCCAAATATGCAAGAGGATTTAAAAATCTTTAAAAAATGATTAGATTTCTTAGAGCTTTCAATCGAGGGACGAAGAGTCCTTCTTAAAGATTCATTTAAACAACCAGAGGAAATTGATGAAATTTTAAGTGAAAAGGAAAAATGATTCAAACTTAAAGTTTATTCATATCTTAGAGATTTAACACGTCAAATTCCTAATTGTGAAATTTTTAGAGATTATATTGTTGGTTCAATGACAATTGATATTGTTATCACAGTCAACAAAATCCCATATAAAAGCTTTATTTTTGATACTTATAATTATGCTTCTAAACCAATTAATTACGCTAAAATGCGTGATAAAATTCGTTTCTTAGTATCTAAGAAATATGATATTGAAGTAATTACGCCAATTTCTTGAATTAAGCTGCAAAATGAAATTTTAAAATTCTTTAACCCAGGAGCAATCCGTAATTTTTACAATAGTTCAATTGAAGGCGCCACAAGTACTTATTTACTAAATAAAGAACCGCAAATTATTGAAGAAACTTCCAATGAAGTAGACACATGAGTGGGTGTTAGTCAAGAAAAATTACATGATGCAACCCAAACGGTTCAAATTAATGAATCAGAAATTCAAAACTTTAAAGAAGTTAATGATTTTAGTAAAACGGTCGAAATCAATGTTGCTCAAAAATCAGAACAAGTTAAACAAACAAATACAGAAGAGTATTTTAAAACAGTAAAAGTTTGAATGGAAAATACTTCCGAATCAAATCTTAATGAAGCTATTAAACCAAGTTCTGATTCTAAACAAATAGATGATGTTTTAGAGCAAAAACATCATTTAGAAAAATCAGAAACAACTACAAACCTTGATGATCATGATGATTTTATTAAAAAGATGAAACAAGATCTTGATGAAGTAAACTTCTAATATGAAAACAACTAAACTTTTAACCCTTCTTTCTAAAGAAGTTAAATTAAAGTTAATTATTCATCTTTTTTCTTGTGTCGAAAACGAATGTGAAGTTAATACTTTCGTTGATATTCTTCGTGAAAAACAAGCAAATATTTCAAAACATTTAAATGATTTAAAGCGTGAAGGTGTAGTTGAAAGCCGTAAGGTAGGAGTTTTTGTTTATTACTATATGCTTCCAAGTTTTAAAAATAAATACGGAGCATTACTTGAAGAAATTATTAAACTTGAAGAAATGCAAAAGTTTGAATGTAAATGTTCAAGCACATAGCAAAAAAATAGATGAGAAATTCTCATCTATTTTTTTATACATTTTTACTTTAATTTTTTATAAAAAAAAGTTAGCTATAAACTAGGACAGAAAAAATTAACAATTTATTAAATTGGATAGCCCCATACTATATTCGTATGGGGTTTTTCAATTTAGACATGATTGAATTCTAAATTTATTGTATCAATTAACATAATTAGATATCTCTTTTTCTAGTTCGCTCAAAGTCATAGCTTTGATATTTAAATCTCTAATTAATTCAGTTTTTAAATTTGAAAATCAATATTCCACAACTCTATTATCTAAACTGTTTCCTACTTTTGAAAGTGAAATTATTCCACCTTTATTTTGAATAAAACCAGAAAAATCATCAGATGTATAAGTTGAGCAATGATCTGAATGTAGTATAAAACTTTTTTCAAAATCAACATTTTCAAATGTTTTGTAAATTAATTTTGAATCATTAAATTTAGAAAGAGAAAAACTAATTATTTCTTTAGTTTTATGTTTAATCACTACTGAAAGATAAACATTATTGTTTATTGCATCTTTTGTCGCTGGGAGATATGTTACATCAGTAGTATATATATTTCTGTTATCTACATCATTATAATCTCTATTAACAATATTTTCTTTTATGACAGATGTGTTCTTTGATTCTTTTAGTTTTTTTCTTTTTCTGACATTACAAAATAAACCTAAGGCATTCATATATCTTCCTAGAGTTCTTTCATTTATATCTATTTTATAGTGCTTTAAGATAAAATATTTTAATTTTTGTCTACCATATTTAGATCTATTTTGTTTAAATGAATCAATAATCAAGTCTTGGTACTTTATTTTTCTAGATTTAATTCTAGGAGCAAAATTATTTCTTTTATGTTTGGATATTGTTTGTCTACAAAGATACAACAAAATAGCAAGTTTATACGAAGCAATATTAATATGTGACGCCTCTTGAACTTTTTCTGTTTTAAATTTTTCTTTTGTAATTTCTCTATATCTTTTTGCAATTTCAATTAAATCTTCTCGTGTAAAAATGTCTCAATTTATATCTTGTTCTTTCACTTTTCTTGACCTACCGGTTCCAGGCTTTCTTGGTTTTTTATTCATATTAAAATTATAATGTTTTAATATTCTTCGTAATCTGGCTTTAACATATTTATCTTTTGCTTTTGCACCATATTTATACATCAGTTCAATTGCATACTTTTTACCTAATTGAAAAAATGCATTATAAATTTCTTTTTCTTGTTCTTCTGTAAAATGTTTACCCATTTTTTCTCCTTTCAAAATATAAAAAATTAACATTCGAAGGAATGTTAATTTTTATTGTGCTAGTTTACTAAGCTAACTTTTTATATTATTTTTCAAGTTTAATTTTAACACTTGGTCCCATTGAAGCCGAAACTGTTAAGTTAAGAATGTATGTTCCTTTAACAGCAGCTGGTTTAAGTTTTTTGATTAATGAGATAAGTGTTTTAGCATTTTCAACTAAAGCTTCTGTTGACATGCTTGATTTTCCAATAAGAGAGTGAACGATTCCGGCTTTATCTGTACGGTAGTTTGCTTTACCTTTTTTAAGTTCTTCAACAGCTTTTTCAGGGTTAGGTGTAACTGTACCTGTTTTAGGGTTTGGCATTAAACCTTTAGGCCCAAGTTTTTTACCATATTTACCAAGTAAAGGCATCATTGTTGGGTCTGCAACCATAACATCAAAATCAAAGTCATCTTCTTTAATTTTTTGTTCAACTGCTTGTCCATCTAAAACAATATCTGCACCTGCTTCAGCAGCTAATTTAGCTTTTTCAGGGTTGTTTGTAGCAACTAATACTCTAACTGATTTACCTGTTCCGTTTGGAAGTAAAACAGCACCACGTAATTGTTGGTCAGCTTTTCTAACATCAAGGTTAAGGTTGAATGCTAAATCGATTGAAGCATCGAATTTAGCATAAGAAGTTTTTTTAGCAAGTTCAATAGCTTCTGCTAATTCATAAGCTGCTGTTCTATCGAATGATTCTCTAGCAGCTTTTAAGTTTTTAGAAAGTTTTCTAGCCATTATTCTTGTTCTCCTTCTTTTGCTTTTTCTTCATCTTTAATTGTTGTTACTTCGATTGCTTGACCTTTTGTTTGTGCTAATTCTTCTAATTCTTCATTTAAAGCAGCTTCTCTAGCAGCGGCAGCTTTTGCAGCTTTTGCAGCAGCTTTAGCTTCTGCTTTCGCTTTGAAGATGTCATCGTATCCTTCAACTAAAACACCCATTTGTTTTGCTGTTCCAGCAATTGTAGCCATAGCGGCATCAACATCATCTGTGTTTAAGTCAGGTAATTTGTATTCAGCGATTTCTCTAAGTTGATCTTTTGAAATTGTAGCAACTACTGTTGTTTTAGCGTTAGCTGCACCTGATTGAATTTTTGCAGCTTGTTTAATTTTGAATGAAGCTGGAGCTGTAAATAATTTGAACTCAAATGTTTTGTCTTTGTAAACTGTAATTTGTACTGGAACTGGTTCGTTTCCTCTATCTCTTGTTGCATCGTTAAAAGCTCTTGTAAATTCAGGCATGTTAACACCAACACCAGCAAGTGCTGGACCAGGTTTAGCTTGTCCTGCGATGAACTCTAACTTAGCAATTCTTTGAATTTCTTTTTTTGCCATTTTAGTATCCTTTCGATATTGTGGTCCAACGATAAAACTTAATTTTATCTCCCACGGCGGCAATATCTTTATATTGCTTTTTTATTATATTTTTTTTCTTAAAAAATAAAAGCAATTTCTAAGATTTTTAACCACTAAAAAATAGTCTTAAAAATCTATTTTAAGTAATTTGTCTTTCTAGATATAAAAATAAAAAGTTAGACAGAATCTAACTTTTTAAATTAATTATGATTTTGTTTTAGCAAAATAATAAGTTGTAACTTTACTTTGAAGTTGATCGTTAATAGGCATGATAGCTTCATGAATTACATTTTTACTATTATTAATTTCATAAATACCAATCGCTTCAGGATCATGTCCTTCGCTTGGTGAAGCGAAGTAATTTCTTAAAATTAGCTCATAATCAACATTTTGAGTTGGTACATAGTTAATGTAAGAGAAATTATTGATATCTAAATGATCAGCTAAAGTTTGATCGCCTTCAACATCTAAGAACGCAATTGAGCGTGCTAATATATTTACAATTGCACTTTCTAACTCATTTGAATCTTGAATAAATTCATCAAAATAATCAGAGTTTTCACTAATAAAATTATTAAAAATTGTAAGTAAAACTGTATCTTCAAAGTCTAAGCTATCTAATTCAATTGCTTTTTCTTGATCGTTTGCTTTTTGAATTAATTGTTCTTTAATTTGATTAATTAAAGCTTGTTTTGAAGTTGCTAAATATTCTTTTAAAATAGTTGGAAGATAGTTGATTCTTTGACTTAAATCAACATCATTTGGGTTTTCACCGTTTAAAAAGAGTTGATGTTGATTTCTTAAACTATAAAATTTGTCAAAATAGTTTTGATTTTCAGGTTTTGAAAGATCAATTTTAGCACGGTATTTTGTTACAAGACTTGCAAGCTCTTGTTGACTATTTTCTGGTAATTCTAAATTATCAACTCAATTTTGCAATTTAATTTCTTCTCATAAATTAGCAAGGCGATGCTCAACGAATTTTTGTTGAATTTGAGTATTAAAATCATTTTCTACTTCATTATATAACTGATCTTTGAGTAGCTCAAATTCGGCTTGAAAATTTGAATAAACGCTCTCTGCGAGATTTTGTAAGTATCGATCATTGCTTTCGTCGCTATTATTCGATGAAAAGACTAGACCATCAATTAAAAGAAGGTTATGTTTTGGTTTAATTGACCGAGTTGAACCATCAATTGCTCACCCAGGTAAGTTATCATTACCGTAGTAAGCATCTAAGGCATCACCGTTATACATAATTGCTGCCCTTGCATCACTTCGTGAGAGGTTAATTAAATTATTTAATAGTTCAAGTCCGTCACCTTTAAAATTGATGTGATTACTATCAGTGACATAATAACCTGTTCCGTCATGAATTAAATCGGTAAAAGAATCAATTAATTCTCTATAAGTTTTGGGTTCAACTTTTCCTGTAAAGTCATTTGCGGTGCGATCACCATTAGCTTTTTTTCAATAACTTGAGCCGTAAAGCATATTGTCTCTTAAAGCATCAGTGATTGTTCAATTGTTGTAGCCTTTTGTTTTAAGGGTATTTAAAATATTCACAAGATCAATTAAACTTTCGCTACCGCTAATTTTTTGACTATTTAGTCAATCAATATTTTTAAGGGGTTCAACTTTTTTGCTAATTTCAGGAAAATCATCTAAGTTTCATGTTTCCTTGTTTTGTTCTTTCATTTTTTGAATAACGTAATTAGCGTTATTCATATCTTGTTTTAACAAATTGTAAGCAACAACCATATCTTGTGAATAATATGGTAAAAAGTACTCTCAAAATTCATCATTGACTTCCACTTCGTTATTGTTTGAGTCAGTAAAAGTTGAAGTAATCCGTTTCGGTTTATTAGTTAACGGATCAATGACCGGATCACCTTTTTTGTCAATTACAAATAAATAATTATTATAAGTTTCTAAATGTGATCATACTTCAGGTCTTAAAATTAAGCGTAATGCTAATTTGGTTAATTTTCTTCTTTGTAATGAATTTTTAGGTATTTTTAAAAATTCAGGATCACGAAATAAAATTCCATAATCAATTTTTTTGAGAAGTTTTTTTTGGATTAAACTAGCGGCAAGAAAATCTGATCCAATTCCTCCGACAGTTTTGTGGTTGATTAAAGCATTTGTGAATTGATTGATTTCATCAAAAGCTTTATAATCAAATTCTTGTCTTAGATAATCTTGATTATCATCTGACATATATGATTTATAGTTATAAAAGCTAGGTTTAAAAGGTGTCTTGACTTTGTAACCAATTAATGTAGCAGTTAGTGAGGCTAAACCTAATAAAGCAACCCCACCTAAAAATCATTTATGTGAAAATTTCTTCATTTAATTATGCCTTTCTTCTTGATTTTGCAATTGTATAAATCACATTACCAATAATAGTAATGAATAATACGATTGAACCAAGAACAAGACCTCAAGGCTCGAAAGCTCCCTCATATAATTTAGTTCCAAGTGTTGAAGTATTTGAAACTGTTCTAGCAATAATAAAGTCATCAAAACTTAATACTGATGAAACAATTACAACCATAATAATACTTGGAATCATGTAAACCAAATAAGTCTTCATTCAAGAACGGAATTTTGAATGTCCTAAATCTTGTGAAGCCTCGTATAAATTGTTGTTGAATTTCTCGCTTCGTGGAAGCATTAGCATAATTCCGTAAGGAAGTGCCATAATTGTGTGAGCTACAATTAGACGCATGAAACCTTCATCTTCTGTGCTGATTACACCGATGAAAATTCCAAAAACAAGAACAAGTCCAATTGCTGTAATGTTGTCTGGATTAATTAATGGAATATTTGAAGTACCTTGAACAAATCTTTTTAAATTTTTATTCTTTTGACGATAAAGTGAATAAACAGTCACAAGACTAAGTGATACAACAAGAATACTTACAATAATCGCAAGTAAAAAAGTATTAACTAACGCTTTTAAACGATCGTTTTGTAAAAATTCTAAGTAATTTTCAATTGTAAAAGGTGTGTAATATGGATTAAATTCACCCTTTGGAGATTTTTCATTAAAACTAAATATGACTGCAAAAACAAGAGGAATATAAACTAATAATAAAATGATGTAAATATAAGATTTACGCAAGTATTCTGTTAATTTATTCATAGTGATATCCTTTCTTGAATTTGAAGATCACTTTTGGAATAAGTAAAAGTAATGAGTAAGATCCAATAAAAATTGCAGAAACAACAATAACTAATGTACTTCCAACTTGAAGATCGTATTTGTTTCCTGGGTTAATTTTAGTATTAATTAAATCTCCAATTAAAGTTTGCTGCGATCCGTCTGGGAGCAATTTACTTGAAATTGTGAAAGTAGTAGCTCCGGCAAGAAAAATCATCCCAAGTCCACTTAAAATTGCTTTTGTTCCATAAGGTAAAATAACTTTAAATAAAGTTTGAAAATCATTATATCCAAGATCGTTTGATGCCTCAATAATGTTTTTAGGCATATCTTTAAAAACTGTATAAAGTGGCATGATCATTAAAGGTAAATTAAGATAAGTTAAACCTAAAATAATAAATCATGAATTATTAAGTGTGTTTGGTTCTGAAGCAAAAATTGATAAAAATAAACCTTTAATTGCATAAATTCTAGCAATTGTGAAAATAGCCATTGGCGAGATGATTAAACTTAATGCATAAATTTGAAAAATTTTACTTTGTGAACGTGAAATAAAATAGGAATATGGTAAGGCAATTATTAAGCAAAGTAAAGCTGAAATAACCCCAACATATAAACTTCTTCAAATAATTTTTCAAGTTCCTGGTTGTCCAACTAATGTTCAAGGATTGTTTCCTTCATTAGATCTTAAACTGTTGATAACAATTAAAACAACAGGTAAAACTATTAAAAATAAAGCTACTAAAAGATATGGAACTGCAAAAAGAAATTTTTGGTTTAAATTGAATTTTTTACTAATTTTGGAAAGCATCATTTGAATAATCTCACTTAGCGTCTTTTTTCATTAAGTGAATTGAATCGATTGTTCATGAAAGATAAACTTTTTCATTTAATTCAAATTTCTTAGCAGTTTCAACATAGATAATATCTTCATCATCTGTTTCGATAGTAAGGTAGAAGTAGCTTCCACGGTATTGCATTTCTTTGATTCTACCTTTAATTTTACCTTTGACTGTTTTAGGTTCTGAAACAATATCAATATCTTCAGGACGAATTAATGCATCAACTTCATTTTCACCTTCAAATTCTTCGAAATCATGAACTGTTTTAAACTCTTTACCAAGCATTCTAACATTTCCATTTTTAAGGATTTTGGCGTTAAAAATATTTGAATTTCCGATAAATTTTGCTACTCAAATATTAACAGGATAGTCATAAATATTTTTTGGTGTATCGTATTGCTCAATTACTCCACCACGCATAACAGCGATTCGATCAGAAAGCTCTAATGCTTCATCTTGATCGTGAGTAACAAAGATAAAAGTTAGTCCTAATTCTTGCTGGATTGTTCTTAATAAAACTTGCATTTTTTCACGAATTTTGGCATCTAAGGCACTAAGCGGTTCGTCAAGAAGTAAAATTTCGGGTTCAATAACTAAACTACGAGCTAAAGCAACACGTTGTTTCATTCCTCCACTTAATTGAGTAATTGCCTTTTTCTCATTTCCTGTTAATCCAACAATTTCAAGGATTTTAGCGATTTTAGCTTCCATTTCTTCGCTAGTCATTTTTCTTTTGAAATAACGGTTTTCAAAAGCTTCAACATTTTGGTTTACATAGTTTTCTCAATATGAATATTGAAAATCAGAATCGTCAAGTCATTCTTGTCTTTTGCGGTATTGACGAGTTCCTTCTGGGATTGATTCGAGTTCTTTGGTGTATTGTTCTTGGATTTTGTCAAGCTCAGCCATTTTAGCTTCAGCTTTTGCGATTCATTGTTTTTTCTTAGTTTCAAGTAATTTAATGTGTTTTTCATTAATTACTTCTTTTTTGACTCTTTTGAGTTTTAAACCATACGCAACATTTCCTTCAACATTTAAGTGTGGAAATAATGCGTAATCTTGGAAAATAGTTGATACATTTCTTTTATGAGGAGATAAATCTTTAATATCGAGCCCATTAAACATGATTTCACCACGTGTTGCTCATTCAAAACCTCCTAATAATCTTAAAATAGTTGTTTTCCCACTTCCTGATGGTCCAAGTAAAGTTACAAATTCTCCACGATTAATTTTTAAATCAACACTGTGAAGAACGACTTTATCATCAAATTCTTTAACAACTTCTTTAAGTTCGATAATTGGTAAATTATCTTTTTTCTTTTTTGATATAGCCATTATTATGTTCCTTTCATTTTTTGTTTGGCTAAACTAAATTTAGCTAATTAAAAACGGGGAGACGGCATCTGAATAGTTTTCAAAATATTCAACAAAAATAAACTTAAAAACAGGATAGTTATATCCTGAAAAAACTTGAAAAATATTTTTAACATTAATTTTCTGTATTAGTTCATTTTTGTTTTTCATAGATAATAATTATTTTACTTTAAAGTTAAGTTTTTATAATATTTTTTTGTTATTTTTTTTATTTTTTTAATATCTCAACTTCTAAACTTTTAAGACTATATTGTAGATTTAGAAGTAAAAGTTCCGCATTTTTTTCTTTTTTAAATTTTTAAGCCAAAAAACAAACGCATTAAAAAATAAAAATAGCACAAAAGTAAACTAGGACAGAAAAAATTAACAATTTATCAAATTGGATAGCCCCATACTATATTCGTATGGGGTTTTTCAATTTAGACATGATTGAATTCTAAATTTGTTGTATCAATTAACATAATTAGATATTACTTTTTCTAGTTCACTCAAAGTCATAGCTTTGATATTTAAATCTCTAATTAATTCAGTTTTTAAATTTGAAAATCAATATTCCACAACTCTATTATCTAAACTGTTTCCCACTTTTGAAAGTGAAATTATTCCACCTTTATTTTGAATAAAACGAGAAAAATCATCAGATGTATAAGTTGAGCAATGATCTGAATGTAGTATAAAACTTTTTTCAAAATCAACATTTTCAAATGTTTTGTAAATTAATTTTGAATCATTAAATTTGGAAAGAGAAAAACTAATTATTTCTTTAGTTTTATGTTTAATCACTACTGAAAGATAAACATTATTGTTTATCGCATCTTTTGTCGCTGGGAGATATGTTACATCAGTAGCATATATATTTCTGTTATATACATCGTTATAATCTCTATTCACAATGTTTTCTTTTATGATAGATGTGTTCTTTACTTCTTTTAATTTTTTTCTTTTTCTGATATTGCAAAATAAACCTAAGGCATTAATATATCTTCCTAGAGTTCTTTCGTTTATGTCTATTTTATAGTGCTTTAAGATAAAATATTTTAATTTTTGTCTACCATATTTAGATCTATTTTGTTTAAATGAATCAATAATCAAGTCTTGGTACTTTATTTTTCTGGATTTATTTTTAGGAGCAAAATTATTTCTTTTATGTTTGGATATTGTTTGTCTACAAAGATACAACAAAATAGCAAGTTTATACGAAGCCATATTAATATTTGATGCCTCTTGAACTTTCTCTGTTTTAAATTTATCTTTTGTAATTTCTCTATATCTTTTTGCAATTTCAATTAAATCTTCTCGTGTAAAAATGTCTCAATTTATATCTTGTTCTTTCACTTTTCTTGACCTACCGGTTCCAGGCTTTCTTGGTTTTTTATTCATATTACAATTATAATGTTTTAATATTCCTCGTAATCTTGCTTTCACATATTTATCTTTTGCTTTTGCACCATATTTATACATAAGTTCAATTGCATACTTTTTGCCTAATTGAAAAAATGTATTATAAATTTCTTTTTCTTGTTCTTCTGTAAAATGTTTTCCCATTTTTTCTCCTTTAAAAATATAAAAAATTAACATTCGAAGGAATGTTAATTTTTATTGTCCTAGTTTAAAAGTGCTATTAAGATTTTGTTAAATTAAAGTATTCAATGCTAATTTTACTTTGTAATTTTTTATCAACAGGACCAAGTGCTTTATGGATATTATTTGAATTATTGATAATTTCATAAATTTCAATCACTTTTTGATCTTGACCGCTAGTTACATCCATGAAATAATTTCTTAAAACCAATTCATATAAAGATGTTTCAATCGGAACATAACGAACATAATTGAAATTATCTATATATTTATTTTCTTTAGCTATTAGTTCATTTTGTAAGTTTAAAGTTGCTAAAATTCTAGCTAAAATTAAAGCTTGCTTTTCTTGGTTTGCGTTATTATAAATTTCTAGAAATTCAGGATTTTTATAGTTATTAAATAATGCTTGAACGGCTTTTTCAAAGCCTGTTTGTGGTTGAAAATCAGTGTTTGAAATTTGTTTTAAAAGATCTGATTTTTGATTTAGCAATCAATTAGCGATTATTTTTGGCATAAAATTAATTCGATCATTTATGTCAACATCATGTTCTAATTGACCGATGTTATAAGCTTCATGTTTTTCTCTAGCTTGATAAAAGTCATTTAAGATTTGATTGTTTTCTGGTTTAGATAAATCAACAAGTGGAAGCAAAGTCTTGATGAATTCTTCTTGATTGTTTGAGTTGACTTGCAAGCTTTCAAGTTCTTTGGTTTTAAGTCTTTTTCAATCTTCGAGATATAATTTTTCGGTAAGCTTATTAGAATCTAAATTATTGGTTTCTTTAATTTGATGATGTTTGTTTTTAAGATTTTCATAAATACTATTTGATAAAACTTTTAAATAACGATTTCTATTTTGAAGCGAAGTAGCCTTAGCTACTACAAGTCCGTCTACTAAAAGAATATTGTGCTTTGGTTTAATTCCACGAACTTGTTTTTTGGGTTCTAATTCACTAAAATGCTCATCACTATAATAAGCATTCATTGCATCACCGTTATACATAATAGATGCACTATAAGATTTAAAATTTGGATTTAATAAATCACGAATAATTTCTAAACTATCACCCTTTAGACTAATTGCATTTGAATCTTTGATTGCAAAACCGGTTCCATCTTTAATTAAATCACCAAAATAATTTAGCATTTCTAAGTAAGTTTTATTTGAAACTTCACCTGTAAAACGATCACTTACTCTTGAGCCATCTGGTAATTTTCAATAACTTGTTGCGTAAAGCATATTATCTCTAATTGCGTCTGTAATTGTATAGTGCTTTACACCCACTTTTTGAAGTGATTTTAAGATATTAATCATTTCATGTGACTTATTTTTTGGAAGATTCATTTTTTGGGCTGCTTTATCAAAATCAAGTTCATCTGAGTTATCTTTTTTTAATTCATTAGGAATTTTGAGTTTTTGAATGTTATAGCCCACAATAGCATCTTGTGAATAATATGGGACAAAAAATTGTCAAAATTCATAATTATAAGTGTTAGGATCTTCTTTTAAATATTTATTATAAGATTCAAGATGATTTCAAATTTCAGGACGGTAGAGTTTTCGAAGGGCAGATTTAATTTTATCGTTAGTTGTTAAAGAAGGATCGTCAAGAAGAACACTATAATCAATTTGAGTAATTAAGCCTTCTTTAATTAAATTGATTGCTTGGAAATCAGAACCAATTCCTGCAACTGCTTTATTATTGATTAATGATTTACTAAATTCATTAATTTCATCAAAAGCTTTGTATTGAAAAGTTTCTCTTAGATAATCTTGATTATCATCTGACATATAAGATTTGTAATTATAAAAACTAGGTTTAAATGGATGGGAAATTTTATAAGAAAAAGCAGCAAGGACTGTACTTGCTAGTGCTGATATTGTAATTATTGGTAAAATTCATTTTTTATAAGTTTTCATTATTTTCCGTTTCTAAAAAAATAAAAGTTGCTTCAAAGCAACGATTATTTTCCTAATGTTAAAAGTTTAATAAAACTTTCAGCCTCTAAACTAGCTCCTCCTACAAGGAAACCATCGATGTTAGGCATTTGTGAAAGTTCAGCGATGTTTTTTGGATTAACACTTCCACCGTATTGAACAATTAAATCATTTGAAGTTAATTCGTGAATATATTTACATACTTCTTCAGCGATTTCTGGTGTTGCAACTTTACCAGTTCCGATTGCTCAAATAGGTTCGTAAGCAACAATAATTCTTGTGTAATCTAAATCTTTAACTGATTCTTCAATTTGTTTTTTAACAACCTCTTTTGTTTTCCCTGCTTCATACTCTTCAAGAGTTTCTCCAACACAAATAACAGGAATTAAATTATATTCTAAAGCTAATTTTGCTTTTTCATAAACAAATTGATTTGATTCGTGGTAATATTCTCTTCTTTCTGAATGTCCTAAAACTACATATTTTACACCCATTTCAACAAGCATGTTTGGAGCAATTTCTCCTGTGTATGCACCAGCTTCTTTATTTGACATGTTTTGTGCAGCAACCTCTAAGTGAGGAACTTGATTTAATGAGAAAGCAGATAAATTTGTAAATGGAGCTGCAATAGCGTATTTAATATTTTCTGCAATTTTGTCTTTATTTTGATCGTGGCAAGCAGCTAAATCTTGTAAGAATAAAACTGATTCTGAAAAAGTTTTGTTCATTTTTCAGTTACCAATAATTACTTTATTTTTCATTGTGTTCTCCTTATTTTTAATCTTTGACTAAATTTTAAAGCATTTATAAAAATTTATAAATAATTAACTAAAAAAATAAAACTTTTTTAGTTCAACTTATCAAAAAAATTATTTATTAAATGCTATGAATTATAAAAATAAAGGAATGTTTTTGGAAGAAGTTATAAATAATAGTTTGTTTTACTATCAAAAAAATCAAATTGCATTTATCGAGAAAAAAGAAGTGCCTATTAAAATTACAAAAACAGCTAATATAGGAACAAATGTTATTGTTAAAGGAAAACTTTTTGTAAAATCAACAGTTGATTATATCGGAATGTATCAAGGTAAATTTATTTGTTTTGAAGCAAAAAGCTCAGAAAAAGATCTTTATCGATATAAAAACATCAAAAAACATCAGTGAGATTATTTAGAGTTAATTGCTAAAAATGGAGGAATTTCGTTTTTTGTATTTTATTTTGCTAGTGATAATTCTTTTTTTAAAGTCGATTCTTTAAAACTTCTCGAACATAAAAAAGCTCATAGCTCAATTAGTAAAGACAAAATTGAAGAGTTAGGAACAAAAATAGAACTTGAATTTCCGGGGATTATCAATATTTTTAAATAAAAAAGCTAGCATTGCTAGCTGATGTAAATCAGGATAAAAAAATTAGACACATTCCAAAAAGAAAGGAGTGTGTCTTTTTTATGCGTTTAAAACAATTTACAAAAGAACAAAAATTAAAATATATCCACATTTACCAAAAAGAAGGTTTTGAAATAGCGATTATAACTTTTGTTGAAGATTTTTGAGAAAGATATCAAATCATAAAACAAAGAAAAGAGGGTAAGCATGAAAATCCTTATAGAAGAGCGAAAGCTTTATTAAAGAGTTGGATAAAAATATATAATTTCAACATGAATAATTTAGAAAGTAAATCAGGTAAAAGTAAAAAACCTAACTCAGGAAGAAGAAAAAGAGTTAGCATCAATGAATTGTGTGAGGAAGATAGAGATCTTTATCAGGATATTATGGAAGAAATTTTGGAAGAAAGAGGAGTAAAACAACAAGAAATTTTTGAAAAAATTAGAAAAAGAAAAGAAGAAAAAAGTAAACAATTTAGAAATATTTCAAAAATTTCATTAGTTTTGAAATTAAATCGAACTTCTTTTTATTACTCTTATTCTAAGAAAGAAAAAATTGACAAAAAGAAATATATTGATCATGAATTAATTAATTGAATTAATTTAGAAGCTAAAAATTCTAATTTTGTTATAGGAAGAGATAAACTTTATCAAAAATACTTATTAACGCACCAAAAAAGAATTTCTTCATATTTATTTAGACTAAATTATGAATTTAATCAATATAAATCAAGAGCATATCAAAAGAAAAAATCAAAGAAAAACAAAGAGGTAAAATTCTCTAGAATCTGAGCATCAGATTTAGTTCAAGGAAATTTTAAATCAAATTATTTTGGTGAAAAATTACATGCAGATATTAAATTTATTAAAACAAAAGAAGGAATGAGATTTCTTCATGTTATCACCGAAACTTTTAGTAACACTGTTTTAAATTGAACTTTATCGGATATAAGAGATTCTGCATCTACTATAAAGCTTGTTCAAGATACTCTTGATAAACATCAAATCAAACCTACTATTTTTCATTCAGATCACGGAATTGAATATGCAAATTTTGCCTTTTCTAAATTTTTAAAAAATGTAAATACTAAACAATCAATGTCTCCAAAAGGTAATTCATTAGCAAATAGACCTTCCGAATTTATTTTTGCATTAATTCAAAGAGAATTATTAGATTTTTATGAAACTGATAAAATGTTAGATAGCGAAGTGAATTTAATCATATCTAAATATTTTTCTTGATATAACCTCGAAAGACCTCAATCAAATTTAAATTGAAAAACGCCGCATGGTTTTTTAACACATGCGACGTTAAGTGTCTAATTTATTTATCCTAATATACATTGCTAGCTGATGACTAAGCTTTAATATCAACTTGGTCACGTAAGTATTTAGAAGGTTTATATTTAATAACACGTCTTTGAGGAACTTGTTGTTCTTCTTTTGTGAATTTATTTTGAATTGTACGTGATTGTTTAACAACAGTAGAAAAAATTCCTAATTTTGAAAGTCTAACTTTTTCTTCTGTAATTAATTGTTCTTTAAGAACGAAAACCATTGAGTCAAAAACTTTTTCAACTACTTTTGGTTCTAAATCAGCAAATTCTGCCACTTCTACGATAAAATCTTTTTTTGTCATTTGTCTCCTAATTTTGAATTAATTACATTTATATTATATTATAAAAAAATTATTTTTATTTTTTTAAACCTATTTTATAGAGGAATTAGTCAAAAAATAAAACTTTTAGAAAAAATTAGAATATAAAAAAGTAATAAAAAACGAGAATTTCTTCTCGCTCTCTCTTTAATATTGAGGAATATTATTTAAAAAATATATTTTAATTATTAAAAAAGTTAAAAAATAAAAGGGTAAATAAAATTAAAAAAATAAAAATAAATAGTTTTTGAAACTTAAAAATAAAATAAAAAAAATGGCGGAACAGAGAGGATTTGAACCTCCGCGGGAGTTGCCTCCCCTACAGTCTTAGCAGGACCGCCTCTTCAGCCTCTTGAGTACTGTTCCATTACAAATAATAGTATAACACAATTTAGTTTTTTATAAAAATTAAAAGTATTATTTTCTATTATGTGCGCTAGAAATACCTAATAATTAGGTACAAATATTATAGCATAAGAAAGCTTAAAATAAAGCTAAAATCTAATTTTTACCATTCTTGGTTTATTTGAAATATCATTTTGAATTTCAATATCTAACTTTTGACTTAATTTTTTTCAAATTTCTAAATGAAACGGATTGATTTCAAAAAAAAGTAAACCATGTCCATTTTTAAGATATTTGGGAGCTTCTTTAATTATTTCTTTGTAAAAATAAAATCCATCATCAGGTGCGAAAAGAGCACTAGATGGTTCGAAATTTAAAACACTATCGGAAAGAATTTCTGAACTTTGTAAATAGGGAGGATTTGCAACAATTAAATCATAATTATTAGTTTTAAGATTTTCAAATAAATTACTTTGAATAATCATTACATCTAAATTATTTCTTTGTGCATTTAATTTAGTTTGCTTGATTGCTTGGGAACTAATGTCAGATAATGTCACTTCAAAATGAGGAAAATTTTTTTTCAAAGCAAGTCCAATAAAACCACTCCCTGTGCATAAATCTAGAATTTTAAAATCTTTCTTATTTATTTTGTGAATTTCTTCTTTCACTCAATAAATTAATTCCTCGGTTTCGTAACGGGGTATTAAAACATTATAACTAAGATCGATGTTCACATCTGCCATTTCAATGTATCCAATAATTTTTTGAATAGGCATTTGTTGTTTTAATTGCTCTAATTCAAAAGTAGATACAGTTTGATCCAAACCGTATCTACGCTTTTCTAAAATTAAATCTTCTTTTGTAGGCATTAAATTCCAGCTTCTTTGATTTTCTCGTTTTGTTCTTCGGTTAATAATGCGTCAATAATAGGATTGATTTTACCTTCCATTACAGGAGATAAACTTGTTGAGAAAGAAATTCTATGATCAGTTACACGATCTTGTGGATAATTATAAGTTCTAATTTTTTCACTACGTGCTCCGCTTCCTGCTAATTTACGGTATCCAGCTTCTTCTTGTTGTTTCTTTTGAATTTCAATATCATAAAGTTTTGATTTAAGGATTCTCATTGCAATTTCTTTGTTTTGGATTTGACTCTTTCCTTCTTGACAAGAAACAACAATTCCACTTGGGAAGTGAGTAATTCTAACGGCTGAATCAGTTGTATTAACAGATTGACCTCCATTACCACTTGAACGGAAAACGTCAACTCTAATATCTTCTGATTTTACTTCTATTTCAATATCATCATCAATTTCAGGCATTACTGTTACTGTTGCTGTTGAAGTATGCACTCTACCTTTCGTTTCGGTTACAGGAACTCTTTGAACTCTGTGGACACCACTTTCGAATTTAAGTTTTGAATATGGTTTATCACCTTTAACTGAAAAAGTCACAAGAGAAAAACCTCCACCTTCTGTTGACGATGATTCTAAAAGTGTTGTTTTCATGTCATTTTGTGCACATCATTTTTGGTACATTCTAAATAAATCACCTGCAAAAATGTTTGCTTCATCACCACCAGCTGCACCTCTAATTTCGACGATTACATCACGATTATCGTTTTCATCTTTTGGAAGGATTAAGATTTTTAAACTTTCAGCAAGTTTTTCCATTAAGCTTTCTGATTCTGAAATTTCACTTTTAGCAAGAAAAATCATTTCTTCATCTTTTTCAATGTTAAGAATTTCTTTGGCATTTTTTAAATTTTGTTCTGCTTGCAAATACTCATTAAAAGCTTCGACAATATCTTTGATTGAGTTAATTTCTTTGTTTATTTTTGTGTAATTTTTAATATCAGAAACAACTTCTGGGTTGAGTAATTGTTCTTGAAGTTCATCATGTTTTTGTTTAATTTGAAGTAAAGATTTATACATTGTATTTTCCATAGTGTTTTTATTTTACCACATAAATTTTTAGTGTTTAGGTTATAGTCACTAAATCTAACTAAAAACTAAATAATTCTATTAATTTTGAAATTTTCAATAAATTTAAAGGAGGATTTTATGACCAAAAAACTCAAATATACATTAGCCACTCTACTTTCTTTTTTTAGTTTAGGAATAATTGCTATAAGTTCAACTGCTGGTGTTTTTGTATCCGCTAAAATTCATAAGAAAAGTAAAATGATTAATTATTTAAAAAATAATTTAGTAGATCTTGAATTTAATAAGAAAGAATTAGAAACACAAATCCAAAATTTCAAAGTTAGTCTTTCTGAAAATGAAGCAAAAATGCAAAAAATCTGTTTTGAACTTGAAAATGAGAAAACAAATTTAAAAAATTTAAAAAATAAATTACTTTTATATGAAAATGGAGAAGCCCATGAAGCTAATGAAGAAAACAAAGAGAATTTAGTTTCGCAAATTCAAGCAAAACAAAATCAAATTAACGATCTTGAAAATCAATTAAATCTTGAAAAACAAAAAAATACTGAACTTTTAAAGAAATTCAAACAAAAAGAACAAGAAAATTTAGAACTAGTTGAAAAAATTAAAAACTTAATTGCTTCTCAAAATGCAAAAGTGCATGAATTAGAAACTCAAATTCAAAGCTTTACTTTGAGCAAAGATGAAAAAACAAATTTAATTAAGCAAAAATCTAATGAAATACTTAATTTACAAAATTCTTTAAATTCTAAAAATACCGAATTAGTTCAATTGAAAACAAAGATCTCAAATTTAGAGAGATCATTTAATAATATTCAAAATGATAGAAATGGAGAAAAGGAAAAATTTATTCATTTAAATCTTCAATTAAGAAATAGTTATAAGAAATTTATTGCAACTATTAATTCCGAAAAAGAAACTTATATCAAACTCATTAATCAAGTTTTTATAACAAAAGAATTTTTGAATTCAAATAATTTTCATGAAGAAAGCGAATCTTTTGCAAAGATCTTAAATTCTAGTTTAAATGTTGAAAAATTTAAAAAACTTCTTAACGGTGAGGTTCTACTTTTTGAACATATCGATCCAAATCTGCGTTTTCAAATAAGTCATCATTTTAAAGAGTTTGATAGTTTAGCAAATGAAGATAGTGAAATCTGAAAGGTATTTTGAAATTATAGTGATGATCAATATAAAAATTATTTTATTAATAATGATAATTTGCAAAAAATCGAAAAAGTAAATTTATTAGTAGAAAAATTAACTAATTTAATTGATGTAAATCTAAAGAGCTTAAAAGAAGCATTTACTGTTATTTTAAAAATTTATCAAGCTCAAAAAAATGGATTATTAAATTATTTAGACAAAGAAGAACAAAAATTAAAGAGTCTAATTGGGACAAATCAAAATATTAATTTTGATTTAAGAGAAAATTATAGAAAAATTAAAACAGGAATTTTAGGAGAAATAAATTTAAAGCTTTCTAAATTAGAAGAGTTAATTAAATTAAAAGACCAAAAGCTAATTGAATATGTGGGTAGTACAGATCTTTCTTTGATTGTTGATCAAGAAGGTAATGGAGCTAAAGATAATTCACTGATTTCTAATTTAAGAAAAAAAGCAAAAATTAAAGAAAGTGAAAATCAAAGATTATTAGATTCTTTAAAGAACAAAAATGCTGAATTGCAAAAATCTCAAACCAAAATTTTGGAGCTTAGTAAAGAAATTGAAAAAGAAAAACAAATTCTTATCAACAAAGAAAGCGAAATTAATTCATTTAGAGAGCAAATTAGAAGTAAAAATCAAGAAATAGAAATTTTAAAAAGCCAATTAAAGAATAAAGATAATTCTATTTCTGATCTTGAAAAAGAAAAACAAAAAGCTCTTAATGAAGTAAAGTATTGAAAAGATAATTATTTAGTAGCAGAAAAAAATTCTCAAAAATTAAATTTAGAACTGGAACGCACAAAAAATAAATTACAGTTTTTAACCGGCTCTAGTGATAGAGAATTCAATGTAGGGATTTATGGCGAAAATGCTAAATCAGGTTCATATATTTATAACTTAAATCATCAAATTCAAATTAAAGAAAAAAATTTAGAAACTCTAAAAAAAGAAAAGTTGGAAAAAGAACAAGAATTAAATAAACTTTTAGAACTTCTTAATAAATTAAATATTAAATCCTTAAACTTTGGAATTGTGACTCAATTAGAAAATCCAAAAGTTTTTTATGAAGCAGGTTATGCCTGAGATGCACTTCGTGATAGATTTAATAAGTTTAAAAGAGAAGGATATGAAACAAGAGCACTAGATAGTAATTTGCTAGCATTTGATAAATATTATCCTGATAATCAAAAAGGCTTATCATATAATGGTTCCGATTATTATAACAATCCACCCAAAAACCCAGAGCGAACATATTTTGAAGCGAAAGTTATTAAAGGTGATTTTGGAATTTATACCTCCCCAAGAGGTAAATGATTAACTGATTATTTTTGTAAGAAAGTTATTTTTAATTTAAATGCTGATGATATTTGCGATAAAAACGCTTATAATGATGTCAATTTTAATACAAAGATTGTTTTAGCTAATTTATTCAAAGATCAAGATGTTTTTAAGGGAACTTTAAAAGAATTAGAAGAAAAAATTAATTCATTTAATTATTCAATGGAAGCTAATCATGGTGTTTATCAACATTATCAATATCTCAATCATCAAAAATACAAGGTAAAACAATTAATTAGTTATGCTAATAGTTATCGAAGTTTTATTTTTAGAGAAAGCGAAATAGAAATTGACTGAGTACCTTATATTAAACTGGTTAAACCTTCAAGTGCATGAACTAAATTAGAATTATCTTACTATATGATTCCAATTTCCATTATAAATAGAGCCTATAATGATATTCGTTCAACTTATAATTTTGATTTAATTGCTCAAAATCCAATACCAGATATTGTTTATTTATTTAAAAATAATTGAAAGAAAATGACAGGTGGAGAATTAGACAATTCAAGTTTAACTTATGAAGAAATTTATAATTTTTATGAAGGAAAAGTTATTTTAGGAAATTCAATTGTTTTACCTGATTTAAAATTAGAGGTACCTAGATTAATGGTTATTCGCAATTTCTAAAAATTTTGCTTTATTTATATAAAAAATAAATGTAAAAAATAGACAAATCCGTTTGAGTTTAGGATCCTGAGTTTCCAAGTTGAGACGCTATAAAAAACGAATACATCTATAAATAAGGTGTATTCGTTTTTTTACATTTAAAATTACACACATAGAATTAACTCATACATGCGATAAAATCTTTATAAATTTTTATATTTTCTTTGTGGTTTTCATCCAAATCATTAATTATTTCTTGTACCACTTTTCCATTTACTTCTTTTTTTGTTATAGTCATCATTCTTAATGAATCCACAAATAAATCTAACGTCACTTTTTGTATTTCTCCATTGATTTCATAATATTTCTTTAATTTATAAAGACAGTATTTTAAAACAACAAGAGCAATGAAACATAATAAAAGATGTGCAAGTATATGCTGTTCATTATGAACAAAAACAGGTCTAACTTGTAAAGAAGATTTTAATGTTCTGAAATTTTCTTCTACTTTTCATTGTTTTCTGTAAATTTCATTAGCTTTTTCTGGTGTTAAATCTAAAATATTGGTTTCAATAATGTAAAAACCATCTTCAGATTCTTTTTTCTTAATTTTCTCTCAATTTAATTTACCCACTGTTTTGCCATCAATGTCCATGTATTTCTTTTTATATTCTGGAACTAAAGAACTAAGTGGGAGTTCTCCATTTACAGTTTTCTTATTCAATTTATCAATAAAATTATTTCTTTTTAATTTATCTAAAGTCTTTTTCCCAGGACTGAAAAACACACATCATTTTCTGTATTTACCATTAAATCTATTTTTGTTTCAAACAGATTCAACAATTTGTTCTTTCCAAAACATTTCATCTCTAAAAACATAATGTTTGTCCTCAAGAATGAATTTTTTCATCCCAATACTTAATGTATCTAATCTTTTTTGGAATATATATTTAATTCCTTTTTGTTCTAGGAAACGTAAGTTTGCATTGTTATTTATTCCACGATCTGCAACTATTATAATATCCTTTATTTTATAGATTGATTGAAGTTCTAAAACGAAGGATAACATTGTTTTACCATCAGCCGTGTTACCTGGGAACACTTTATAGTGTATTGGTATTCCGTTTTCATCTACAGCCATTGCTATGACTACTTGATCTTCATTGTGTTTTCCGTCTTTTGAAAAACCGTTTTTTCTTATTCCTTCTCTTGTAAAGCTTTCAAAATAAACTGTTGTGTTATCGAAGTGAAAAACTTTATTATTACGATTTGTGAATTCATTTATTTTTTGAAATAAATTGACTAAAACAGAATTCTTATTTTCGAAAATAACATCAAGATAGTTATATATTGATGATTTTTTAACATTAATATCATTTATAAAATCACTTTTATTTTTATATTGTGACATATAGCTTCTTGGAAGGATAATTCTAGTTGCTATGAAAAATTCCAAAACCTCTTCTAACGATTTATGTTTACTTTTTGGTAATGCCGAAAATAAATCTAATTCTTTAATAACTTTATAAATTAAATCAACTCCAATATTTTGGATACTTGTTTTTACAGAAGTAGGTTTTAATAATTTAAAAAACTCTTCTTTTGCAACAGTTTTATCTAAAGATGTATCTACTTTTTTTGCTATTTCTTTTATATCTTCAATTGAAGATAATCCATACTTTTCTTTGATATCTTCTCAGTACCCTAGACCAATCTGATTTCCATAACCTTTTTTAAAACCTTTAGAAATAGCTAAAACTAAATAATATTTTCCATTTTGTTTTTTCTTGCATAAACTGTAACTCATGCTCTTATTATATCATTTTATGTGTGTAATGTAAGTAAAAAAAACATTTTTTTCTTTAGGTCATATATCTTTGATATATGTATAAAAAAATAAGCCTAAAAAATAAGCTCAACTTGGAAACTCAGGTTATTTTAGGAAATTCAATTGTTTTACCTGATTTAAAATTAGAGGTACCTAGATTAATGGTTATTCGCAATTTCTAAAAATTTTGCTTTATTTATATAAAAAATAAATGTAAAAAATTAAACTGGGACACGAAAAGTGGACAAAAAGTTTAATTTACTAAAACACCTCAACACTCTTGAGGTGTTTTTCAATTTAATACTGATTGAATTCTTTCGTTGTTGTATCAAAACACAAAATCATCAATCAGTGATTTTAATTCATTAAAAGTTATTTTTGTAATATCGATTAATTTTAAACATTCTGATTTTAAAATTGAAAAGAAATATTCTGCTTCTCTATTATCTAAAGAATTTCCTACTCTACCCATTGATACAACACCATTGTTTTTCTGAATTAAATCTACATAAGTTTTTGAAGAATATTGGAAACCATGATCAGAATGAGCTATTCATTTTTTATCCATTTTGATTTTAGACATATGTTCCATTACTAGTTCTAAATCATTTCTTTTTGAAAGATTATAATTAACAACAAATTTGCTTTTGTGATCAATCGCAACAGATAAAAATACAAAATTGTTTAAGCAATCTTTTGGTGCAGAAATATAAGTAACATCAGTGGCAATTATTTGGTTTGTCTCTCCGTGATAATCACGATTAACAAGATCTATAAATTTTACGTTTGTGTTCTTTTGTTCTCTATCTATTTTCTTTCTTCTGATTAAACAAAATAAGTTTAATCTTCTCATCGCTCTACCAATAGTCCTATAATTTAGATCTATTTGGAATTTTGTTCTAATATAACTTTCCAATCTTTTTCTACCAAACAAACCCTTATTTTTCTTAAATGACTTAATTATTAATTCATCATATTTAGTATTTACAGATTTTTTTCTTGTTTGCTGCTCTTTAGTTTTTAGATTGTGAATTGTTGACTTAGATTTATTAAAGCATAGGCCCAATTTTCTTGTAGAAAGTGAAGATTTCTTAATTTTAGAAATATCAACTTCAATATTATTTCTATCAAAAGAGTCTTTATAAATTTCTAAAATTTCAATCAATTGTTCCTTAGGCATTTTTTCTCATTCCTTTTTTACAATTTCAATAGGAGTAATTTTTTGCCTTTTTGGTCTACCTGACCCTTTACCTTTTTTAGATGATTTACCTGTTTGCGATTCTATATTTATCATTCCTAAATTATATCTGTTATACTTGAAGACAAAATATTTTTTAGCCTCATTGAATTTTCTATCAAAAAAACTAAAACCTCTGATTGAATAATATTTAAGTTCAAAATCATTTTTTGATATCAAATTATTTTTGTAATCTTCATAACTACCGAATAGTTCTAATCATTCATGTGCTTTTAATTGTCTCATAATACCTCCTAAATATATAAAAACACGAAATATGGTTGTGTCCATATTTCGTGTCCCAGTTTAAATAGACAAATCCGTTTGAGTTTAGGATCTGTCTATTTTTGATAAATAGCATTAATCTAAGAAGTCTTTTTTGCCAAATTTTACAACTTCTATTTTACCTTCTAAAAGTTCTTTTTCAAGTTGAGGGATTAAACTTAGTTCTTCTTCTAATCTTGTGGCTTCGGCAATTGTTGGTTTTGTAACTGGTTCTTTTGGTGCGAAGAGTTCACAAGTTTCGTTTGCCTGAATAATTGAAACATCATGAGTTTTAATTTTTTTAGCAACATTAATAATTTCGTTTTTATCAAAAGTTAAAAGTGGACGGAGAATTTGCATATTTGTGGCTGCTCCGATTGTTGAGAGTGATTCTAATGTTTGCGATGCAACTTGTCCAAGGTTATCACCATTACTAATTGCTAATTGACCATATTTACTTGCAATCATTTCTGCGATTCGATAAAAACTACGACGCATCAATGTTATTTTGTATGATTCTTTTGAAACCATAGCAATATAGTTCATTAAAAATGAATAATCAGCAATTAATAAATTTGAGTTAACTTGATAACGATTTAAAATTTTAACAACTGTTGAAATTTTATCAATTGTACGTTGATCAGTTTGAGGAGGTGTAATAAAGGTTAAAAAATCTACTTTTAAACCTCTTTTCATCATATTGAAGGCGGCAACAGGAGAATCAAAACCACCAGAAATTAAGTGTAGAACTTTTCCTGAAACTCCAACAGGAAGTCCTCCAAGACCTTGTTTGTAATTTGAAAAAATATAAGCATGATTATGTCTTACTTCAATGTAAAAAATTTGATCAGGATTATGAACATCAACTTTTAATTTAGTGTTTTTTAAAACAAATCCACCCAATGTGTGATTTAATTGATCACTAGTAAATTCGAATTTTTTGTAATTTCTACGAGCTTGAATTTTAAAAGTCTGAGCTTTAGGGTCGATCATTTCTAAAATTTTCTTTTGAAATTCCTCGATGTTATTTTCAACAACAGCAACAGGAGAATATGAGCTAATCCCAAAAACATAATCAAGATTTTTCATATTTTGTTCTGAATAAGTTAAATACATACGATCGAATTCAACTTCTGGTTTTTCACCAACAATATGAGTAATATTGTTGGTTAAAGTGTTAATAAAAGTTTTTCTATTTTTCTTTTTAAGAACAAGTTCTCCATAACGGATTAAAATTTTGTCATACTTCATAAGTATCCTTTTCTAGTTTTTGTTAATGAATGATTTTAATTTAAAATAAGCATCTTTAAAATTTTTTGTTACTAAATCATTATTTGCAGCTTTTAAAATAATTTTTAAATCATTTAATTTATTTTTATATTTATATGATTGTCCTAGATATTCTTCTAATTTCTTGTACATTGCAAGATATTTTTCATTAATAGCAATTTTGCGAGTTAAGTTAGCAAGAAGTTTAATTCATTGACTTCAAATTTGATCAATTTCACTAAATTTAAGTTCGTTTGCAAAGTAATTTTGATAAAGATTTTTGAGTTGAATTAATTCTTGCTCTGTTTCGGGATTAGAATCAAGCATTTCGCTAATTGAAATAGCAAAATAAACCGTTAATGAATTTTCTATTTTGTGAATTTTACGATCTCTTTGAACATTTTTGATTTGATGTTTTGATATTGAATAATAATATTCACGATCAAATTTTTTAGAACCATAAATAAATCTTTTTGTGTCATTTATTTTGTTTTCAATTACAGAGTTTGAACCCAAAGTTTTTAGTGAGTTTTTCATTATTTGTAATGCACTTTCTAGTTTAAATGACGGATTTTTGAGATTGTTAATTTTATTTTCTGTACTTTGAACTATTTGATCCATTAATTTACGATTTACATTATAGAAATTGTTAAAAAGAATTTGCTTATTGGTCATTCAATCCATTTCATAAATTATTTTATAAATGTTACGAGCACGAAGAATAAGTTGTGAGTTATTAATTATTCCGCTTGTGTTTTCACGCAGAGTTTTTTGAAAATCTTTATAAAACTTTTCGTAATATTCTCTTAAATTTATTGGTAAGTTAATATTTTGAGAACGATTTAATAGGGTTTTTGGCAACTGATAAAAAACCACATATTCTAATTTTTCAAGACGATTAATTTCAATAATTAGTTCTTTGACTTGTTCTTTAGAAGCGATGATATTTTTATTAGCAACTTCAAACTCCGCATTTAATTTAGCTTTTTCTACAAGTTGTAAATTCTTTCGAAATTCTGTGACTTTATTTTTTCAATTATTATTTAAAAAATGAAGATTATATTCTTTATCATCAAGTCAATTTAGTAAATTTTGAGAAATATCGAGCATATTTGAAAAATCTTCATCAATAATACTTCATGGAATTTTGAAGTTATTTGATTTATTTTTAAATTGAATTTCTAAATTTTGAAATTTATCAGCTTGTTCTCATAAGAAGTTTTTATCACGAATAACTTTGAAAATTTCACGTTTTTGAATTTTTTGATCAAGTTCTAAATAAGAAGTTAGAAAAATTTCGAAATTATTTTCCATATCAATGCTTAATTTTTTTAATTCTAAATAAATTGAAGCATAAGTGTCTTTTTTAGTTCTTTGTAATGATTCAGCTTTTTTAATTGTTGTTTTAGAAGCGTTTAATGATCTTTGTAAATCAATATAAAGTTTTTTGGATTTTGCTTTATATTTGTTTAATAAAATGTTTCGTGTTAAAAGGAGTAATGTAAAAATTAAAAGAATTATTAAAATTATTAAAAACGTAATTAAATATCCCATAGTCCTCCTTTTGAAATTTTATTTAAATTATATATTATTATGATATTGATGTGTTTAGAAAAGAGTATAAATGAGATTAAATTAATTCAAAAAATAACAAAAAGATACAAGTTGTTTGTATCTTTTTGTGATTTAATTCTTATCTTTGATTAAGTGATAAAGTCCAACTAAAGCACTGTCATCACCTAATTTATCAAAAATTAATTTAATTTCATTAAAATGATTTGAATCACTTCATTCTTTTGCTTTATTAAAAGCGTTTTGAATAAGAAATTTAGCATTTAAAGCAACACTTCCGCCAACAAAAAAGTAGTGGGGAGCAATTGTGCCAGCTGAAATTGCAAACATTCTAGCTAGTGTTTCTTCGGCTTCATCAATTATTTTTTGAGCTAAAACATTATTTTCCTTAGCTAATTGAAATACTTCTTTTGCTTCTGTTCCGATTTTATAAAATTGAGCCTTTGTTGCTATTCCTGTGCCTGAACAATGCAATTCTAAAGCGAAAGGATTTTTTAAGCGATGCTTTCCTAAAAAAGGCACTCGGGAAATTGGAAGTTGAGCTATTTCTTGAGCATAATATTTATTTCCGTGATAAACTTTACCATCAATTACTAACCCAGCACCAAAACCGGTTGAAATTGTATAAAACTGAGAAATGGTTTGAGAATCTAAATTATGAATTTTGTGGTTTGCATATGCCATTGCATTAGCATCATTTTCAAACACTATATCTTTTAAATTTGTTTTGTTAAGGAGAAGATTTTTAATATCTAAATTCTCTCATGTTGGACCTAAATTAGGACTTTTTAAAACGATTCCGTTTGTATAATCACTTGGACCAGGAATTGAAAGAGCAAGAAAATTTACTTTATGAAAATTAATATGCTCAATAATTCAATTCATGTTTTGCTGTGCATCATGATAGTTTGTTTGAGTTTTTTCTTTTAAAATAATTTGACCATTTTGATCAAATAAAGCAAATCTAATATTGGTTCCGCCAATATCTACGGCAGCAAAGTTATTTTTTAAATTATTATTCATAATAAAAATTATAAATTAAACAATTTTGAAATCTTTTCAAAGAAATGTAAAAATGATTAATCAATTGGCTAGGGCAAGAAAAAAATCAATTCTAGAATTCATTTTTAGGTTTAGCAATTAAAAAATTTATATTTTTACCAAGGCTTGCTCATTTTTGTTCGTAACCAGTTTGAAAGTTGTCTGCATTATACTTACTATTATGCAAATCACGAGTTTGGTAAATAATTTCTCAATTGTTTTCATTTAATGATTCAAGAGAAAAATCAAATAATTTGTCATTATCTGTTTTGAATCAAAGTTCTCCATTTTCGCTTAATAAATTTTTATAAATTAATAAAAATGTTTGATAAGTTAATCTTCGTTTTGTGTGAGCTTTTTTCCTGTGTTTCCAAGTTGTAATGAAGAAAAAAACGAATACACCTACAAATAAGGAGTATTCGTTTTTTGTACTTTTAAATTACAATGATAGACCATCCACTACATATTGAAAATCACTATATATTTTGTTTAATTCCTTATGTTCTGGGTCTAAATTATTCTTGATTTCACTTACAACTTTACCATTCACAGTCTTTGTTGTGATTGTTATAAGTTTCAATGCATCTATAAACATATTCATTGTGAGTTTTTGGATCTCTCCATTATCTTTATAAAATTTCTTTAATTTATAAATGCAATATTTCAAAACAATTAGAGACAAAAAGCATAAAAATACATGAGATTGAATATGCTCGTCTTTATAAACGTACATCGGTCTAACTTCAATTGCTGATTTCAAGGTTCTGAATCCTTCTTCCACTTTTCATTGTCCCTTATATATTTCATTCGCTTCTTTTGAATCTATGTTTGTTATGTTGGTTTCAATCATATAAAAGCCATCTTCATTAGCTACTTTTTTAATTTTTTCGATATTTAGTCTTCCGACTGTTTTACCATCTACATCCATATACTTTTTCTTATATTCTGGAACCAAAGCACTTAATGGCAATTCACCGTTAATAGACTTTTTCTCCAATTTATTAATAAGATTTTGTCTTTTTATTTTGTCTAAAGTTTGTTTTGAAGGGCTAAAATAGACAAATTGTTTTCTAAAAGTATCGCTATATCTTTTTTTATTTTTGTTTTTAGCTCAAATAGATTGGACGAATCTAGATTTAGTAAAATAATCATTTTCTTGAACAAACCCTTGATCATTTACTATAAATGCTTTATCTTCTTTTCCAAGAATATCAATACGTTTCTGTACTATATATTTATATCCTTTTTGTTCTAAATATCTTAAATTTGCATTTTGACTAATACCTTTATCAGCAACTATTATTGTGTCTTTTGTTTTGTAAATTCTTTGCATTTCAATTAAAAATTTCACAAGAGTTTTAGAATCTCCAGTATTTCCTTCGAAGACTTTATAGTGAAAAGGAATACCATTATTATCAACTGCCATAGCCACAACAATTTGATCCTCATCATGTTTTCCATCTTTAGAAAAACCCCTTTTTCTCAAACCATCTCTTGAAAAACTTTGAAAATAAACAGTTGTATTATCAAAATGTATTAATTTTGTGTTTCTAGTTGTCAATTCTTGCATTTTGTTATAAATATTGACTAAAATTGTATTTTTATATTCTAAAAAAGTATCAAAATAGTTATAAATTGAAGATTTTTTTACATCTATCTTATGTAAAAAATCATTTTTGTTTTTGTATTGACAAATATAACTTCTTGGTTGAATTATTCTTGTTGCAACAATAAATTCTAATACTTCTTCTAAAGATTTGTGTTTAGTTTTAGGTAATCCTTTAAATAAATCTAGTTCTTTAATTACTTTATAAATAAGTTCAATACCAACGTTTTTTACATTTGTTTCGACAGATGTTGGGTTAAGTAATTGGAAAAATTTGGTTTTAACTTCAATTTTATCTTCTCCAACAGGAACCAATCTAGCAATTGGTTTTAAATCATCGATGTTTTGCAGAGAATATTTTTCTTTAATTTCTTCTCAATAACCTAATCCAACTAAATTCCCAATCCCTTTACCGTATCCTTTTGATATTCCTAATGCAATGTAAATCCCTTTTGGGTTTTTTCTTTTATACAGAATGTAGTTACTCATATTTATATTATACATTATTATCATTGTAATCATTGTAAAAAATTAAAATAATTAAAAAGTGTACTTATATACTATGTATATAAGTAATAAGGTAAAAGGTATAAAAAAGAGCTTCCAACTTGGAAACTCAGGATTTTTTAAATTATTATTCATAATAAAAATTATAAATTAAACAATTTTGAAATCTTTTTAAAGAAATGTAAAAATGATTAATCAATTGGCTAGGGCAAGAAAAAAATCAATTCTAGAATTCATTTTTAGGTTTAGCAATTAAAAAATTTATATTTTTACCAAGGCTTGCTCATTTTTGTTCGTAACCAGTTTGAAAGTTGTCTGCATTATACTTACTATTATGCAAATCACGAGTTTGGTAAATAATTTCTCAATTGTTTTCATTTAATGATTCAAGAGAAAAATCAAATAATTTGTCATTATCTGTTTTGAATCAAAGTTCTCCATTTTCGCTTAATAAATTTTTATAAATTAATAAAAATGTTTGATAAGTTAATCTTCGTTTTGTGTGAGCTTTTTTAGGTCAAGGATCACTAAAAGTTAATCAAATTTTATCGATTTTACTTTCAAAAATTTCAGGTATTTCTAATGCATCTTTGGTAATTATAAAAAGATTAGAAAGATTTAAATTCTCGATTTTTCTTAAAATTTTATTTGCAACTGTTGGGTATTTTTCGAGTGCAAAAAATTTAATATCTGGATTATGCAAGGCTAGTTGCGAAATCATTTCGCCTTTACCTGCACCAATTTCTAAAATATTATTAGCTTCTAATTTAATTGGAAATTCTTTTATATAAAACTCAGATTTATTTAAATTTTCCTGAGCATTTTTGTCATGTCTTAATCTCATAGTCTTTTTATTATAGATTAAAATAATAAACTTATTTGAATTATTTTGAATATAACAAAAAGTATTAACAAAAAAACACAAATTACTTGTGTTTTTGAAATTATTTAATCATTAAAACAACGGCAGGAGCAATTTGACCGCTATAAACTGCTTGTTCATATTCATTGACTAATTCTTGATTAATTACTTGTGGATTAAAGAATTTATTGAGAAGATTAGAATTAACTTCCAAACTTTTATCAGGATATTTAAAATAAAGAATTAAATTTGATAATTTAGCAACATTATTATGATCAATTTCAATTTTAAAGACTAAGTAACCGATAATTATAAAACCGATTTTTGAATATGATGGATTATTTGAGTCAAATAAAACTACTTTATTAATTTCTCTTCCGTTACCGATTGTAAATTTAACATTTGAATTAAAGTGAATATGAGTTGCTGATGTTGCATCAGTTGTTGCACCTTGAAGTTGTAAATTATGTTTAAAACCATTGCTAAAACTAACTTCAGGATTTGGAAACTGATAAAAACCTTGTCCTTGTGAGGAGAACTGAAATGAATGTAAATTATCTAAAATAAATTTAGAGTTATTTTGAAGAAGTAGCTGATAAGCTGAATTTTGATAGTTATCTTGAACTTTTAAAGAAGCTTTTAATTCTGAGAGCGAACTAATTTGATTTGGATTAAATTGAGCTTTTAAACTTGTTTCAAGGTCAATTTTTTTAACTTTTGTTTTAGTGTCATTACAACTTAAAGTTATAAGTGGCAAAATAGGTGTTAAGGAAATTAGAGAGAAAAATTTAATTTTTTTAAGCATTATTTAATATCGACAGCTGTATATCTTAAAACTGCCCCTCCATATTTGTCAGTAAATAAAACATTATTTGTGTTTGAACCATAAAGATCAAAATCACTAAAACTTTTGGTATCTAAAATAAACTTTTTAAGATCAAAAATCTCTGTTTTATTTAGGCTTAAAAGCAGTTTAGGATATGTGTAAAGATACATTGATAAATTAACGCTTAATTGTGAGTCTTCTTGTTTTGGGATGATGATATTAAGTTGAAGAATATAACCTTCTTTGGTGAGCATATAAATAACTTTTTCGTTTTCTCATTCATCATTGCTATATTCTTGAACAACATAATCAATAATTTGATTGCTTTTAGGACGATAAAATTGATTATAAAGTAGAGCATTTTCGGCGTTTTCACTATCCAATTCAGAAGCTGTTTTATCACGAGTGAATTCCGGATCTTGCATGAAAGTAATGTTTGATAAATTAAATAAGAAAAAGAGTCAATTCTTTTTAACAAGATTATCCAGAATGTCATTTGAAGCTTTGATAGTTGCAACAGGACCACCAAAACTATAAAAACTACGAAGTGAACCTGTAATGTTATTTGCATATCTTAAAGCAACTTGAACCTGATTTTTGTAATTTTGATCTAAGTTAATTTGTTCGTTAACATATTTTTGTTGTTCTGTTTTATCTGGATAAATTATATTTAAAATTGTTTGAATTACATTTGTTTTTGCAAATAAATTAAAATCAGCTTGATTTGTTGTTTCGGGTTCTTGAATTTTTTGTTGGTATTTAATAATTTTTTCGTTTGAATTATTACATGAAGCAAGAACAAATGGAGTAAATGCTAATGGTAATCAATTAAGAAATTTCTTCATTATTGTTCTCCTTGGCTGTAATTAATAAATAAGCTGGTTCCCCGTATCTTTGTTTTTGCACCATATCTATAATGAATTGATCGTATGACTGTGGATAATTATGAATAAAAGCAAAGTGATAAATTGATGAAATTAAATTTAAAGAAATTTTTTGAGCTTTGAGATTTTCAAAATATCAAATATAAGGATCAATTTTTAAAACTGGATTATTTGAGTTAATATTTGCAATTGTAATTCTAAAAACTAATTTATCTTTGTTAAGATAATAAATATTTGCGTTTTGCAACTCTCTGGTTTCTTCTCCTAAAATTAATTCATTTAAATTGTTGTCGTATAAATTAAATGCAGTTGTTGGTTTTTTCGTTTTAAGACTATTAATATAATCACGACTAATAAAATCTTTATCAGCAAAAGTTTGTCCAATATATTGGAAAAACTCATAGTGAAATTTATCTAAATTGGTTAAAAAGAAATATCAGTTATCGCTAATTAAATTTCCAAATTGAGTTAAATAATCTTTTTCTTTTTCGTTGTAATTTTCATTTTGATCATTTAGAGCAATTAGTTGTGCTTGTGCTTCTTGTAGTTCGTTTCAATATTGACCAATTAAAAATTTATATCAATCAATTTTTTTATTTAAGTCCGCAATTTCTTGTTTTAAACCTTCTTTAGCTTTAAAAATTTCTTGATATTTAGCTTGAAGATTTTTAAAATTATTTATGATGTCAGGATTTGATTGATTTGTAATGAAATTTAAACGCTCAACTTCATTATCTTTGAAAACTTCTTTGAGTAAAAAGTTTAAGATTTTTTGAGTTCTTTGAGTATCTTTGTTCAAAACGGTTGTATTAACATCTAGTTTGTGATCGATAAATTTATCGTATTGGGAATTAGTTTGGTAATTTGCACAAGAAGTGAAAGCAAGAGGAATTGAACTAAAAGTAAGTATGTTTAATAATTTATTTTTCATTAATATAACCTCAAGTATATCTTTCCATAATAATTCCCTCTGTTTGAATTTGATTAATTGCATTTTTGAAGCTTTCTGAATAATTGTATCCATCAAAAATACTAAAATAATATTGATCGTTGCTATCTCTTTTGTAATCTTCAATATTAAAATCAGGTTGTAATTTCATTTGATATTCAATGTAATCGTTTTGAATTTTTAAATTATTAACAAGTGCAGCATTTAAAAATTTTTGAAGTGCATCTTTGGTTTTAATTGTTGTGTGCATTACAAGCATTTCTGGAAGTACTTGCAAGTATTTTTTGTTTTCTTTATTAAATTTTAAAAGTGGTATAAATTTATTTTGTCCAAGTTGGAAAAATAAGATTTTTTTGTTGCTTCAAACATCATATTTAGTATCTGGAACTTCAAATTCATAAATATTTTGAATTTTTTTGGTGCTATTATTGATTAATAAAGTTTCATTATTGCTAATTTTTGTTTGAATTTTTGTCAAAATATCTTTTGGAGATGTTGGATAATCATCACTATACATTGCACCATATGGATTGTATAAAAACTGAAATTTATCTAAATTGTTTAAAAATCAAAACCAGTTGTTTTTAATGATATTTTTTAACAAGTTTATTGATTTATAAACTTGTTTTTCTTTATCACCAGCTTTATCTATAACAGAAACATCTCATAATGGAGCAAGAATTAATGTTGATTTAAGTTCTTTTAGTAATAAATCATTATTTTGTTGTTCTGTTGTGTAAAAATCATTGATTTGATTTTGGTCATCATCAAAGTATCAATTAACAAGATTTTTTAAATGTGGATCAATCTGACTTTGAAAGCTTTTTTGAAACTCTTTTTTTGCTGAATTTTGGATTTTATTATTTCACAAAACAGAAGTAGCACTTGCAATAGATAAAAGACCTAAACTTGTTAGTGCTATTATGAGTATTTTTTTATTTCTTGATAACTTTTTCATAGAAAATACTTTCTAAATCTTTGTTTTTGATTCCGCTATAAACAATTTGACCTTGATGAATTAAAGTTAGAGAATTGGTGTATTTATCAATTTCGCTTAAAACGTGTGATGAAATAAAAATCGTCTTTCCTTCTTTATTTAATTCTTGAAGAAGTTTAAATAAATTATATCTAGCTGTCGGATCTAAGTTGGCAGCAGGTTCATCTAAAATTAAAATTTCAGGTTCAAACATTAAAGCTTGAATTAAAAGAATTTTTTTCTTTTGTCCAGATGAAAAATTATATGGTTTTTGGTTTTTTAAGTCACTAATTTCAAATTTAGCAAGTAATTGATCAATTTTTGTTTCAGCTTCTTTTTTATTCAAACCATTTAAACAAGCAAGAGCAAAGAGATAATCAAAAGTTGTTAAATCTTTTGGAAAAATTGCATTTTCAGGCACATAACCTAAAAGCTTTTTACTTTCTGGTTTAGTATTAGCGATTCCTCCAATTAAAATTTCTCCATCATAATTGCAATAAGCACCAACAATACTTTTAATTGTAGTTGTTTTTCCTGCACCATTTTCACCAATGAATGCATGGAAAGAACCCTTTTCAACAGAAAAATTTAAATCAAAAATACCACTTACTCTATCTTTTGATTTATAAATTTTGTTTAAATTTTTTACTTCTAAAATTTTTTGCATTATTTATAGTCCTTTTTGTTGTATTTGTATGTGTTAAACGCAATTAATAAAGCTGTAATTAAAGTTCATAAACCAATGTATCCTCATTTAGAAACAACTAAATTAGAACGCTCTAATTCATAAACATTTGCTACTTCTTGGAATAAAAAGTTATTACTTTCTTCTAAGTTGTATCTAATAATTACTTTTTGTTCATCATTAATTGTGCTAACCTCTTGAACTGGTGTATAACTTGAATATCCACCAATTTTGTATTTAAATTTCCCAATTAAAAGTGTTAATTTATCTTGCTCATAATTTTTCTCTAAATCAGGATTGATTAAAATAGCCTGAACTATTTGAGAGTTATTAAAGCTAAAGTATGCATAGTAAAGCATCGCTGTTGCTAAGTAAATTTTTTTCTCAGTTGTGGTTTTAATTTGTTTATTTTCAATTGCAATTGGATTAAATGCAGTAACAAAGTTATTGGCATAAGTATTTAAAAAAGCTTGCTCATCATTTATTTGATTTTCTAGTTTTGTTAAAATTTGTTGTTTTAATTCATTTAAATCATTTATTTGATTTTTTGTAAATTGTTCAAAAAAGTTTTGAGCATATTTTTGAAAATCTTTATTTTCTAAAATTTCTTTAATATATTCTCATTTTAATTCACCAACTAAATTATCACTTGCTGCAAAAACATATTTATCCTCTGGGAAAATTTGTTTAAAATCACTTGCACCCTCTCGTGCATAAATAATATTTGTATTACTGTATCCATCTCTTAATGTTTGATTTTTTAAAGCACCAGGAACAATGAATTTTTCAACACTTTCATCATTAACTTCAAAAAGAGCTTTAGTTGCTAAGTTAGCTTTATCTTTCAATTTGTAATTAAATAAATAAGAATCATTATTTTTGTAAAATAAAACATTTTCAAGGTTATTTTGCTTGATATTGTTGTTGAAAATATTTTTATCACTAGTGTTAAAAATATCTAAAAATTGATACGGAACTGCAAGTCAAGAATAAAGATTTAACTCTTTTGAAGCATTTGCTGATAATTTATAAATTTCATTAAAGAAATCTTTTTGATTCTTTGAAAAAGAATCATTTTCATATCCATTTGGCACGAAAAATAAATTATCTTGATTGTTATTCAAATAAAACTCTTCGGCATTACTAATTTTTCCCGAAAGATTATGTTGATATTTTAAATTTAAATAGTAATTAAAATTATTTGAAATGCTAGTTGAGTAGCTATTTAAAATTGTTCCACCAATCATTAGTGGAGTTGAGACAATGAAAGGAATTGTCATTGCGATTTTAGTGTTTGTTTTATAAGCAATCAATGAAGCAATTGATCCGATAAAATTGAAGATTAAAAAATAAGTAATTACGCTAATTCCAAGATATAGCAGAATTTGACTAAATAGTTTTAAACTAATTAAAAGCAATGTGTTTAAAAGACCAAGAGCAATTGCAAAAACTAAACTAAATAAAATTAAATAAAAACTTTTACCTAAGTAAATTTTGTTTCTACTAATTGGTTTGCTTAATGTTAATATTTCTAAACCATCATTTTCTAGTTCTTTAAAAATATTTATATAAATTAAAGAACTATAAAAAATAGTAAATAGAATTGTAATAAAAGCAAAGATATAAATAATAAGATTATTATTTATATTAATTTTTAAAGTTCCGAGTAATATTGTTGTGATTAAAAAAAGCACAAAATATACTAACGGAATAATTCAAGTAGTCTTTCTTAACAGGTTTACCCGATTAAGAAAAGAGCTATATTTTCAAATTTGTTTCATATGTACCTCTTATATATTACTGTTATGTAATATATTATAACCTAAATATTACTTTCGAGTAATATATTATTTTTTATTTTTGAAAATTAATTTAAAAGCATCACATTAAATGTGGAAAAAACTTGCATTTTAAAATACCAATATATTATTTATTTATAATATTAAATATCTAAATTTAGAAAGTTTTTCTAATATTAAGGAGATTAATAATGAATAAAAAAACTAAATACCTTTTAAATTTTTTCACTGCATTTTCAATTATTAGCAGCATAAGTGTTGCAACATCTTGTAAATTTGAAAAAGCAAATGATAAAGGTATAGAAAAAGAAACTACTCCAACACAACCTCAACCAGAGCAACCTCAACCAGAGCAACCTCAACCAGAGCAACCTCAACCAGAGCAACCTCAACCAGAGCAACCTCAACCAGAGCAACCTCAACCAGAGCAACCTCAACCAGAGCAACCTCAACCAGAGCAACCTCAACCAGTTCAAAAAAGAACAATAGTACCTAGTGTTAATAAAGATGAAATATCTGACGATAAAGTAAAAAGTTTTATTAATAAATATGGAGCATACAATTTATTTACACCATCTAACAATATGGATTGACAAGCATTGGTTGAACATTTAAATACTCCTGATCCAAAATATGGTCTTCAATTATGATTTATGCCTAGGGAAAAAGAATTGGTAGCAAGAAGTGGTAATCAAGCAAAAGAAGGAATTGTTTTTGAAAATGTTTCAGAAAAATTTGTTGATGTTTTACCTGCACTTGATAATTCAAAAAGATATATTACTAAAAAAGGTTTTCCAAATACAAATTTAAGAGTTGAATTTAATTCTGAAAACGGACAAGTAAAAGTTTATTACTATTTAGTTTCTATTAATTCAGAAGGTAAAACAGAAAGCTCAACAGGTCACTATGGTCCTTATTGAAGTGAATTCTTTATTCCTGCTAAATATTTAAAAACCACCAATACTTCAAATAGAGAAGAAGGAAGTACAAGTAACCCTGTTGCTGATAAAACCTTAACAATTGATAATTCTTTTGATGCTTCTAAATTGATATATGATCCTTCTAATAATTATTATGAATCTTTAAATGGTCTTTATGGTGAAAAATTAATGAATGCTCTTGTTCAACTTCAGGCTTCAAAACAAGAACAAGGTAATTATGATAGTTTAAAGAATTTTTATAACACTTCGAATGCATTTAAAGATAAGTATTTTGAAAAAGACAACACAATGTTAGATGTTTATAGTGAAAATCCAGTTGGTAAAGATCCTTATGTATATCAATCATATCCAACAAGCAATGCTGCTAAAAAAGAGGGTGATGGAATGAATCGTGAGCATTTAATTCCGCAATCTTGATTCGCTAAAGTTGATAAAATGAGAAATGATCCATTCCATGTTTTTCCAACAGATATCAAAGTTAATGGTGTTAGAGGAAACGATCCACATGATGTTGTAAAAAATGCTACATGAACTTCTTTAAACGGCGGAAAATTAGGAACAGGGTCAATGGGATATCAAGTTTTTGAGCCAATTGATGCATTTAAAGGTGATATTGCTAGAGCTTACTTATATTTCGCTTTTACTTATGCAAGAGAAAATAAATATAATGGAAATGGTAATCTTGTATTCCAACAAAGTGCACCTTATTTAAAAAATCATTATTTAGAAGTTTATTTAAACTGACACAAAAAAGATAGAGTAAATCAATTTGATATTATTCGTAATAATGAAACTTCAAAATTTACTCATCAAAAAAGAAGAAATCCATTTATTGATTACCCGACAATCGAAGAAAGTCTTTTTGGTACAAAACCATTTGTCAATAAAGGAATTTTAGTTGGAATCAAGCAATAAAAAACACGCATATAAACTAGGACAATAAAAATTAACATTCCTTCGAATGTTAATTTTTTATATTTTTAAAGGAGAAAAAATGGGTAAACATTTTACAGAAGAACAAGAAAAAGAAATTTATAATACATTTTTTCAATTAGGCAAAAAGTATGCAATTGAACTTATGTATAAATATGGTGCAAAAGCAAAAGATAAATATGTGAAAGCAAGATTACGAGGAATATTAAAACATTATAATTGTAATATGAATAAAAAACCAAGAAAGCCTGGAACCGGTAGGTCAAGAAAAGAGAAAGAACAAGATATAAATTGAGACATTTTTACACGAGAAGATTTAATTGAAATTGCAAAAAGATATAGAGAAATTACAAAAGATAAATTTAAAACAGAGAAAGTTCAAGAGGCATCACATATTAATATGGCTTCGTATAAACTTGCTATTTTGTTGTATCTTTGTAGACAAACAATATCCAAACATAAAAGAAATAATTTTGCTCCTAAAAATAAATCCAGAAAAATAAAGTACCAAGACTTGATTATTGATTCATTTAAACAAAATAGATCTAAATATGGTAGACAAAAATTAAAATATTTTATCTTAAAGCACTATAAAATAGACATAAACGAAAGAACTCTAGGAAGATATATGAATGCCTTAGGTTTATTTTGCAATATCAGAAAAAGAAAAAAACTAAAAGAATCAAAGAACACATCTGTCATAAAAGAAAACATTGTTAATAGAGATTATAATGATGTATATAACAGAAATATATATGCTACTGATGTAACATATCTTCCAGCGACAAAAGATGCAATAAACAATAATGTTTATCTTTCAGTAGTAATTAAACATAAAACTAAAGAAATAATTAGTTTTTCTCTTTCTAAATTTAGAGATTCCAAATTAATTTACAAAACATTTGAAAATGTTGATTTTGAAAAAAGTTTTATATTACATTCAGATCATTGCTCAACTTATACATCTGATGATTTTTCTCGTTTTATTCAAAATAAAGGTGGAATAATTTCACTTTCAAAAGTAGGAAATAGTTTAGATAATAGAGTTGTGGAATATTGATTTTCAAATTTAAAAACTGAATTAATTAGAGATTTAAATATCAAAGCTATGACTTTGAGTGAACTAGAAAAAGTAATATCTAATTATGTTAATTGATACAACAAATTTAGAATTCAATCATGTCTGAATTGAAAAACCCCATACGAATATAGTACGGGGTTATCCAATTTAATAAATTGTTAATTTTTTCTGTCCTAGTTTAATAAGCGTGTTTTTTATGTAATTGTGTTTAAAATTTGATCTATATCTTCTTGTGTCATTTCCTTACCTTCTTTAAGCTCTTTAGCAATTTGTTCATTTTTAGAAATATTTTCATTTAAGATATTCTTACGTTCTTGGATGTTAAAGAAAGATTGAAGTGATACAAGTAAAGTTGTTAAAACGGTTAAAACAGCCATTGCTACGAAAAAATTCATTGTTAATGCAGGTATTTCATTAAAACGAATCGCACTCAAGTTTAAGATAACAGTGACCGCTGCAATTATTAAGGCAATTAATGATAAACTAATAAACACTCCACGACTTTTTCAATATTTATATTTAATCTTTTTCTGAATTTCATTTGTATTTTCTAGTAATTTTTGAGTATCTAAATTTTGTTCTTTCATTAGATTTCTCCTTGTAAATTAGTTGTGGTAAAACGATCAAAGTCTAGAATTTTGACGCATCTTTTATAGAGCATATATTCACGTTCGCTCTGTGAAGCTGCTAATTTATAATTTCCAACATTTCCTCTAAAAACAAGTTCTTCAAATTGAATTTTTTTAAGTTTAATTTTACGACTTTTGAAACGATTGTTAATCATAAAAAATGAAAGAAGACCAGTTAATAATCCTGTAATTGAGTTAATTCAAGTTGTAATAATTACATAAGTTCCACTATAATTTAAAAATTCAGGATCAAAGTAAGGATTTTTAATATTTTCAGGATAATTTTTATTTGCACCTGCTAAAAATAAAATCGCAAGCAAACCAACATAAAAAGCTGCAAAAATTGTGGTGAGATTAAATAAGTAATAGAAAAAACCATAAATAATAATTTGAATTGTTAATCTTTTTTTAATTTTTAAAAAAGAAGCATATGATTTAGACATTATTTTCCTCCCGAAGTAATTTGATCTTTAATAATTTTTGAAACTGTTAATTTAGTTTTAGTTGTAGCTTTGATTCATAACTTATTAACAAATTCATTTAACTTTTCGTCATTAATTTCACCTGCATCATGTTTAATCTGTAAATATCTTAAAGTGTTGTAAATTTTTTTGTATTCATTTTGGCGACTATTGTATTTATAAATTGCAAGCACAATAGTGATGATGAATGCAATGATAATTAAAGAGGTTAGTGCAACCAAAGTTCAAAATGAATTTTGACTAATTTGATTAGCTATTTCTGAATGTCTATTTTTATATCTAATTAGAGTAATTAAGGTAATAATTGCAACAATAATAATTGAAAGATTAAATGCTGCAATAGAAATCGAAATCAATGTATCAAGAATCTTGTAAATTTTTAATTTCCGACGATCGGAAATTATTTTTTTATTTAATGCTTTAATTAATTTATTCATGTAATAAATTCTATTATAAATATAACTTTATAAAAATAAATTATCTTAGTATAATAGAAAATATGAATAAATGAGCAATATTTAGTGATGTTGATGGAACAATTTATGGTTTTCCACACAAAAAATTAGCAGATGAAACTAAACATAAAATGGCAGAAATTGCAGCAAAAGGAGTGCCATTTGTAATTAATACTGGTAATGGACCCTACCAAAAAATTCAAAGATTAGCAGATGAACTTAATGGTCGTTATGTTATTTGCTCAAATGGAGCTTTAATTTGAGATAATCAAGATAAGAAAATTTTAAATTTAGAAATTTTACCATTAGAAGAAGCTAAAAAAATTTGAAGATTAGCTGAAAAAGCAGGAGTAGGTCTTTATTATTTCGGGACACATCAATATTATTTACACATGTATACAGAAGAATTTAAAAATTTTATTACTGAATTTTGTGAATATGATGAGTGAATTTTAGATGGTCGTTTAAACGAAGATATGCATAAAATTGAGGCTTATGGAGATCCTCAAAAATTAGAATATTTTTACAAATTAACCCAAGAAGAAGGCGTTAATTTAAATGTATGTAATTTAAAAACACATATTGAAATTACTAAAACAGGTGTTTCAAAAGGTTCTGGAATTAAGTGACTTTGTGAAAATGTGTTTAATACAAGTGTTGAAAATGTAATGGCAATTGGTGATAGCCCAAATGATATTTCTATGTTTGAAGTTGTAGGTTATAGTTATGCAATGGAAAATGCGGATGATTTAACACGTTCATATGCAAAATACTATACTTCTAGCGTTGATCAATTAGGTCTTGTGGAAGCTGTTAATGATTATTTATATCGTAGTGATTTTGAGCTTAAAAGAGCAATTTCACAACAAGGTAAAAAATAAAATAATTATTTAAAAATTAAAGGAGAAAAATGAAAACAAATAATTACACAAAAACAATTATTAATTCATTAGCTTGTTTTGGTGCCTTAACTTTTTTAATTGCAGCAATTTTAAGAATTTCGCTAGCAGGGCAATGAATTAGTGGACAGAATTGATTAGATTTAGGAAATATTAACAAACTTTATGAAAATTTAGTTAATTCAAGCGATCTTACAATTTTAACTTGAACAAAAAAAGCAATTCAAATGTCATACATTGAATCTTCATTTAAAATTTTAGAACTAATTTCTTTAAGTATTTTTGTTGTTATTATTATCGTGAATATTTGAAGTTTTGGAATTAAAAAATCAAAAGACTCTTCTTCAATTATGAGTATTACTTATATTATCTTTTTCTTAATCATTTTTACATTAGTAATTCCTTATTTAACATTTTTTGGTTTTTCAATTCAAAAACCAATGGAAGTTTTAATCTTTGGACTTTGAGAGCTTATTTTAACTATTAGTCTTATTGCGATTATTATTTTGACATTTAAAAATAACTTTGCAAAGCTACCAAATTTCAAATTTTTAAGTACAAAACAAACAGAAGAAGACAAAAATAATTAAAAATATTTACAAAAGTGGTTTTAACCACTTTTTTGTTTAAAACTAATAGTTTTATTTAGTTTGATAAATTAAAAAAAATGCTAAAATAGAAACAAGAGTTAAACAACTCAGCTATTATTATTTGAAAATAATAAGCAATAAATACGAATTCACTTGGGTGTGCTTCTTACTAGAAGTGCTAGGTGTTCGAAGTATTTATTTAGAATAACAAACTAAAGAAAAGGAATGTATTAAGAATGACAGATACAAAAAAACAAGAAACAAGACAACCTATTGTTTCTAAAAACAAATTATTAGAAGCCGGAGCTTACTTCGGACATAAATCACACACATGAAATCCAAAAATGAAAGACTTTATTGTTCCTAACAGAAGAAATAAAGGTTCACACATTATTGATATTTCAAAAACACAAAAATATTTAGAATTTGCTTACACATTAGTTAATCAATTAGCTTCAAAACACGCACAATTTATTTTTGTTGGTACAAAAAAACAAGCAAGAGAAGCTGTTAAAGCTGCTGCTGAAAGAACAAAATCACTTTATGTAACAGAAAGATGATTAGGTGGAACACTTACAAACAATGAAACAATTATGTCACGTGTTAAGAAAATGGAAGAATTAGAAGCTAAAGCAGCTAAAAACTTCCAAGGTTACACAAAGAAAGAAGCAATTAACTTCCAAAAAGAATTAGACAAATTACACAAAAACCTTGATGGTATTAGAAACATGAAACGTTTACCACAAGTTATGATTGTTGCTGATCCAAATGAAGATGAAATTGCTGTTAAAGAAGCAAGAAGAAAGAAAATCAAAGTTATTGGTATTTTAGATACTAATGCAGATCCAGATTCAGTTGATTTTGGAATTCCTGCAAATGATGATTCAGCTAAATCAATCACATTAATTATGACAATTCTTGCTGATGCGATTGTTAAAGCTCAAGGTGGACAACAACTTTTTGCATATCAAGAAGACGAAAAAGTTGTTTTACCAGATTTTCAAAGTAAAAAAGTAGAAGAATAATTTTAAAATTTAAAATTTACAAATATTAGGAGGCGACCATGGCTGACAACAAAATGGAAAAAATTAAAGAATTACGTGCAAGAACAAACTCAGCTCTTATCGATGTTAAAAAAGCTTTAGAAGCTACATCATACGATATCGAAGCTGCTATTGCATGATTAAAGGAAAACGGAATTGTTAAAGCTGCTAAAAAAGCAGGAAGAATTTCAGCAGAAGGTGTAGTTAACGCTTTCGGAAATGAAAAAGAAGCTGTTTTAGTGGAAATTAACTCAGAAACAGATTTCGTTGCTCAAAATGCAAAATTCATTTCATTAGTAAATGAAGTTACAGAAGCAATTTTTAACGCAAAAGCTAAATCATTAGAAGAAGCGTTAGAAGTTGTTTTAGCAGATGGACAATCAATTAAAAATGCTTTATTAAACGCTACATCAGTTATTGGTGAAAATATTTCATTACGTCGTGTAACATTTATCGAAGCTGGAGAAGGTGAAGTTTTAGGTGTTTATGTTCACGCAAACTCACGTGTTGCTACTGTCGTAACAGTTAAAGGTCAAGATGCAGAAGCAGCAAGAAATGTTGCAATGCATATTTCAGCTATGAACCCAGAATTTGGATTTGTAGAAGATATTCCTGCAGCTAGATTAGAAGAAATTAAAGCAGGATTCCAAGAACCAGCAAACTTTAGCTCAAAACCAGAAAAAATTCAAATTTCAATTAAAGAAGGTTGATTAAACAAACAACTTTCAGAATTTGTTTTAGTTAAACAAGCATTTGTAATGGAAGACAGCTTATCAATTGAAAAATACTTAGCAAACCACAATTCATCACTTGTTGCATTTGTAAGATATGAAGTAGGTGAAGGAATTGAAAAAGTTCAATCAGATTTTGCTTCTGAAGTTGCAAGTATGGTTAAATAATTTAAATAAAGAAAAAAACTAGCAAATAAACTAGGACAATAAAAATTAACATTCCTTCGAATGTTAATTTTTTATATTTTTAAAGGAGAAAAAATGGGAAAACATTTTACAGAAGAACAAGAAAAAGAAATTTATAATACATTTTTTCAATTAGGTAAAAAGGATGCGATTGAACTGATGTATAAATATGGTGCAAAAGCAAAAGATAAATATGTGAAAGCGAGATTACGAAGAATATTAAAACATTATAATTTTAATATGAATAAAAAACCAAGAAAGCCTGGAACCGGTAGGTCAAGAAAAGCGAAAGAACAAGATATAAATTGAAACATTTTTACACGAGAAGATTTAATTGAAATTGCAAAAAGATATAGAGAAATTACAAAAGATAAATTTAAAACAGAGAAAGTTCAAGAGGCATCAAATATTAATATGGCTTCGTATAAACTTGCTATTTTGTTGTATCTTTGTAGACAAACAATATCCAAACATAAAAGAAATAATTTTGCTCCTAAAAATAAATCCAGAAAAATAAAGTACCAAGACTTGATTATTGATTCATTTAAACAAAATAGATCTAAATATGGTAGACAAAAATTAAAATATTTTATCTTAAAGCACTATAAAATAGACATAAACGAAAGAACTCTAGGAAGATATATGAATGCCTTAGGTTTATTTTGCAATGTCAGAAAAAGAAAAAAACTAAAAGAATCAAAGAACACATCTATCATAAAAGAAAACATTGTTAATAGAGATTATAATGATGTATATAACAGAAATATATACGCTACTGATGTAACATATCTTCCAGCGACAAAAGATGCAATAAACAATAATGTTTATCTTTCAGTAGTAATTAAACATAAAACTAAAGAAATAATTAGTTTTTCTCTTTCCAAATTTAATGATTCAAAATTAATTTACAAAACATTTGAAAATGTTGATTTTGAAAAAAGTTTTATACTACATTCAGATCATTGCTCAACTTATACATCTGATGATTTTTCTCGTTTTATTCAAAATAAAGGTGGAATAATTTCGCTTTCAAAAGTAGGAAATAGTTTAGATAATAGAGTTGTGGAATATTGATTTTCAAATTTAAAAACTGAATTAATTAGAGATTTAAATATCAAAGCTATGACTTTGAATGAACTAGAAAAAGTGATATCTAATTATGTTCATTGATACAATAAATTTAGAATTCAATCATGTCTGAATTGAAAAACCCCATACGAATATAGTATGGGGCTATCCAATTTAATAAATTGTTAATTTTTTCTGTCCTAGTTTAAAACGCTAGTTTTTTAATTACTTTCGTTAATTAATGCAGTCATTTGATTATTCAATGATTCTGGTAAATTTCATTGCTTCAAGACTTCTAAAACTTCATTAATAATTTGTGCACCATTGTTCTTGTATTTTATTAATTTTTTGCAAGGATGAACTGATATAAATCTTTCTAAGTTATCAGCATATTCTTTTCATCTTGGCGTTACCTCTGTTCCATAACCGCTATGTCTTAGAGAATAATCGTAATTTAGTGCAGGCAAGTGAATTTCATAATCTTCAACTTCCGTTCATTCTTTAAAAGTTTTGAGTATTGAAATTGCTTTTTGAATAATTTGGTTGGCTTTGAGAACAAGTTGAGCATAAGTAAGTTCGGTAATTTTGATTTGTTTAAGATCTGATAAAAGTCTTTCTTTTTGATCTAGAACTTCTTTGAGCTTGCGATCATTTTCTTGACTAAGTTTAATCATGTTCATTGTTGTTTTGTCAATTTCTTTTTTCAGTTTGTCATTTTCAGATTTTAAAAGAACAAAATTATTATTGAAATTTTGATTAAGCTTTTCTAGTTCTAATTTTAATGTTTGATTTTGGTAACCAAGAGTTTTTATTAAATCATCTTTCTTTTTATCTTCGATCGTTCTATTTGCTTCTCCTGCGTTTCCAAGTTGTAATGAAGAAAAAAACGAATACACCTACAAATAAGGCGTATTCGTTTTTTGTACTTTTAAATTACAATGATAGACCATCCACTGCATATTGAAAATCACTATATATTTTGTTTAATTCCTTATGTTCTGGGTCTAAATTATTCTTGATTTCACTTACAACTTTACCATTCACAGTCTTTGTTGTGATTGTTATAAGTTTCAATGCATCTATAAACATATTCATTGTGAGTTTTTGGATCTCTCCATTATCTTTATAAAATTTCTTTAATTTATAAATGCAATATTTCAAAACAATTAGAGATAAAAAGCATAAAAATACATGAGATTGAATATGCTCGTCTTTATAAACGTACATCGGCCTAACTTCGATTGCTGATTTTAAGGTTCTGAAACCTTCTTCCACTTTTCATTGTCCCTTATATATTTCATTCGCTTCTTTTGAATCTATGTTTGTTATGTTGGTTTCAATCATATAAAAGCCATCTTCATTAGCTACTTTTTTAATTTTTTCGATATTTAATCTTCCGACTGTTTTACCATCTACATCCATATACTTTTTCTTATATTCAGGAACCAAAGCACTTAATGGCAATTCACCGTTAATAGACTTTTTCTCCAATTTATTAATAAGATTTTGTCTTTTTATTTTGTCTAAAGTTTGTTTTGAAGGGCTAAAATAGACAAATTGTTTTCTAAAAGTATCGCTATATCTTTTTTTATTTTTGTTTTTAGCTCAAACAGATTGGACGAATCTAGATTTAGTAAAATAATCATTTTCTTGAACAAACCCTTGATCATTTACTATAAATGCTTTATCTTCTTTTCCAAGAATATCAATACGTTTCTGTACTATATATTTATATCCTTTTTGTTCTAAATATCTTAAATTTGCATTTTGACTAATACCTTTATCAGCAACTATTATTGTGTCTTTTGTTTTGTAAATTCTTTGCATTTCAATTAAAAATTTCACAAGAGTTTTAGAATCTCCAGTATTTCCTTCGAAGACTTTATAGTGAAAAGGAATACCATTATTATCAACTGCCATAGCCACAACAATTTGATCTTCATCATGCTTTCCATCTTTAGAAAAACCTCTTTGTCTCAAACCATCTCTTGAAAAACTTTGAAAATAAACAGTTGTATTATCAAAATGCATTAATTTTGTGTTTCTAGTTGTCAATTCTTGCATTTTGTTATAAATATTGACTAAAATTGTATTTTTATATTCTAAAAAAGTATCAAAATAGTTATAAATTGAAGATTTTTTTACATCTATCTTATGTAAAAAATCATTTTTGTTTTTGTATTGACAAATATAACTTCTTGGTTGAATTATTCTTGTTGCAACAATAAATTCTAATACTTCTTCTAAAGATTTGTGTTTAGTTTTAGGTAATCCTTTAAATAAATCTAGTTCTTTAATTACTTTATAAATAAGTTCAATACCAACGTTTTTTACATTTGTTTCGACAGATGTTGGGTTAAGTAATTGGAAAAATTTGGTTTTAACTTCAATTTTATCTTCTCCAACAGGAACCAATCTAGCAATTGGTTTTAAATCATCGATGTTTTGCAGAGAATATTTTTCTTTAATTTCTTCTCAATAACCTAATCCAACTAAATTCCCAATCCCTTTACCGTATCCTTTTGATATTCCTAATGCAATGTAAATCCCTTTTGGGTTTTTTCTTTTATACAAAATGTAGTTGCTCATATTTATATTATACATTATTATCATTGTAATCATTGTAAAAAATTAAAATAATTAAAAATTGTACTTATATACTATGTATATAAGTAATAAGGTAAAAGGTATAAAAAAGAGCTTCCAACTTGGAAACTCAGGGAACAAAATTATTATTGAAATTTTGATTAAGCTTTTCTAGTTCTAATTTTAATGTTTGATTTTGGTAACCAAGAGTTTTTATTAAATCATCTTTCTTTTTATCTTCGATCGTTCTATTTGCTTCTAGGCTTGCTATTTCGCTTGTTAATTTTTCTTTTTCTTTGCTTAATTCATTAATAATGGTATTAAGCTTAGCTTTTTCAGTTTCATTTAGTGACTCTTTCTCTTTTAAAAGTGACATTAATTTTTGTTTTTCATTTTCTTTTGTTTCTAGTTGAATCTTTAAGTTTGAAATTTCTTTTTCTGCTACCGATAACTGAGCTAAAAGGTTATTTTTAATTTCTTCACTTTTATTTAATTCTAGCTTGACAAGTTTGAGCTTTTCATTTTGATCGTTTAACTTTTCGTTTAGTTTCGAAATGATAGCTTGATTTTGAATTTTCTCTTTTTCTAGTTTAGCTTGTCATTCTAAAATTATTTCTTGCATTTGTGCTTTGCTGTTTTTTAAATTTTCAATTGTTAGTTTAGCTTGATTTAATTCTTGCTTAATTGCCATGATTTTCGAATCATTTTCAGGATTAGAATTTCTAAGATCAATTAACTGGGTTTCATAATTTTGAATTTTGTTTTGTTGATTTAGAATTTTTGCTTCCAACTTAGCAATTTCAGTTTCTTTATCTTGAATTTGGAGCTTTTGTTGATTAATTTTATCTTGATATTTGTTAATTTCTAAATTCAAAATCTCAATATTACTAGTTAAGTTTCGATTAGCAATATTTAAAGAATCAATTTGATTATTAATATTACTTATTTCAAGTTTATATGAGTTTAACTTTTCATTTTTGAGCTTAGTTTCAAGTATTAAGCTTTGAATTTTGTTTTCAAATTTTGTAACTTCAAGTTTGTGTTCTTTTACAAGATTTTCTTTGATTTTTTTATTCTCGGCATTTAAATTAGTCAGCTCTTGAACTTTTAATCTAAGAGTTTCAATTAAATTATTATTTGTTGTATTTTCTTGAAAAAGTATTGATAAACTCAAATTCATATGTTTTAAAATAATTAGTTTTTGTTCAGAGATGCTTATTAATTTAATTAATTTATTTGTAAGTTGATTATATTGGTTTTGAATGATATTTTTTTCTTGTTCTTGCTCTTTTTGTACCAATGCGACTTTTTGTTTTTCTTTATTTAATGATTTAAGCTTGCTACTTAAATTAGCAATTTCTTCGACTAAATTTTGAGTTTGTGCTTTGTGAATCGACTTTTCAATCTTGCTAATTTTAGAATTTAAAGTTAATATTTCATTTTGAGAATTGATTAAAACTAAATTTATTTGATCGATTTTGCTATTTTGAATTTCAACTTCTCCAAAGAGACGTTGTTTTTCATCATTTAAAAAGCTTAATTCATTTGTTTGATTTTCAATTAAATTCAAAATATTATCAATCAAATTGATATTTAAATTAAAAATATTTTTAAAAATTTCTCCGATATTTTGTTGAACTTTAATGTTTTTTAAATCACTGTGGGCTAGATTAATTAATTCTTGATTATTGTTTCGAATTTCGAGTGTTTGATTTTTTAAATTTTGGACTTTTGAAATAAATTCAGGTAAATTAATTTCTAATTCTAAAATAGATGTTAAATAATTTAGGAAAGAAGAGCTTAATGTATCGAATTTCAGTGCATATGCGTGTAGAAAACTTTTGTAAACAAGTTCTTTATTGATATTTGTGAGCTTTTGATTTTCGATAATTGAACCTAAATAATCAGAATCTAATTTAATTAATTCATAAGTTTGTTTATTTTCTTGTAAATATTTTTGAAGTATTTCAATCGAATTAAAAAAGAGATCTTTTTGTAAACTTAAATCTTTAATTTTTTCTGTAATTAAGTTTTCTTTTTGTACAAGTGCTTCAATATAAAGATTTAATGAACTATTTAATTTAGAAATTTGTTCTTCAACACTTTCAAAAAAAGTGTCAAATGCAATTAGGAAATTTCGGAAGTTGTCCTTGGTGATTTTGTTAAATTGAAGAAAGATACTATGATATTCATTAAAATAATTTTGAGCATTAAAGGTAATAGCATCAAGATCGTTATGTAAGTGAAATTCTAAAATTTTGTTATCTTTATTATTCGAAATTAACTCATTTGCGTTTTGCGATTTAAGTTTAAATGTTTCTAAATAAGTAATTAATTGTTTTTGAAGATTATTAACTTGTTCTTGCAAATCTGGTGTAAGAGCAAGTTTAGTTTGATTATCTGCTCAATTTTCTACTTTTAAAGCATCAAAGATGCTTTGATATTTAGAACTTAGATAATCATGGATTGAGGTAGGGTTAATTAAAAATTGTCTATAAGCACGAATTAAATTTTGGATTTTGATTTTTAATGAAGTTGTTGTATTCAAAGAATTATTAATTTGCAAAAGTTTATCATCTTGGGTTTGTTTAGAATTGATTAATTGCTTAATTTTTGCTTCAATTTGAGGAATTTTGTTTTGATAATTTTTAGTAATAGTTTCAAGATTAGAATTAATTTTTTGTTTTTGTTTAATTAATGGAATATGAATGTACTCTAAGCTGGAGCCTTGTCCATTTCAAATTTGTTTTGCAATAATTGGACTAGCAATAGTTGCTGATAAGCCTAATGTTAGTAAAATTAGTGCAATTTTATGATTTTTTTGTAGTTGCATTTTTGACCTCCTATTTTTTAAATAACTTTTTTCTCAAAAAGAACAAAAAAAGAACAAAATTTAATTTTTTTTAAATCAGGATAAAAAAATTAGACACATTCCAAAAATAAAGGAGTGTGTCTTTTTTATGCGTTTAAAACAATTTACAAAAGAACAAAAATTAAAATATATCCACATTTACCAAAAAGAAGGTTTTGAAATAGCGATTATAACTTTTGTTGAAGATTTTTGAGAAAGATATCAAATCATAAAACAAAGAAAAGAGGGTAAGCATGAAAATCCTTATAGAAGAGCGAAAGCTTTATTAAAGAGTTGGATAAAAATATATCATTCTAACATGAATAATTTAGAAAGTAAATCAGGTAAAAGTAAAAAACCTAACTCAGGAAGAAGAAAAAGAGTTAGCATCAATGAATTGTGTGAGGAAGATAGAGATCTTTATCAGGATATTATGGAAGAAATTTTGGAAGAAAGAGGAATAAAACAACAAGAAATTTTTGAAAAAATTAGAAAAAGAAAAGAAGAAAAAAGTAAACAATTTAGAAATATTTCAAAAATTTCATTAGTTTTGAAATTAAATCGAACTTCTTTTTATTACTCTTGTTCTAAGAAAGAAAAAATTGACAAAAAGAAATATATTGATCATGAATTAATTAATTGAATTAATTTAGAAGCTAAAAATTCTAATTTTGTTATAGGAAGAGATAAACTTTATCAAAAATACTTATTAACGCACCAAAAAAGAATTTCTTCATATTTATTTAGACTAAATTATGAATTTAATCAATATAAATCAAGAGCATATCAAAAGAAAAAATCAAAGAAAAATAAAGAGGAAAAATTCTCTAGAATCTGAGCATCAGATTTAGTTCAAGGAAATTTTAAATCAAATTATTTTGGTGAAAAATTACATGCAGATATTAAATTTATTAAAACAAAAGAAGGAATGAGATTTCTTCATGTTATCACCGAAACTTTTAGTAACACTGTTTTAAATTGAACTTTATCGGATATAAGAGATTCTGCATCTACTATAAAACTTGTTCAAGATACTCTTGATAACCACAAAGTCAAACCTACTATTTTTCATTCAGATCACGGAATTGAGTATGCAAATTTTGCCTTTTCTAAATTTTTAAAAAATGTAAATACTAAACAATCAATGTCTCCAAAAGGTAATTCATTAGCAAATAGACCTTCCGAATTTATTTTTGCATTAATTCAAAGAGAATTATTAGATTTTTATGAAACTGATAAAATGTTAGATAGCGAAGTCAATTCAATCATATCTAAATATTTTTCTTGATATAACTTTGAAAGACCTCAATCAAATTTAAATTGAAAAACGCCACATGGTTTTTCAATACATGCGACGTTAAGTGTCTAATTTATTCCTGTGTTTCCAAGTTGTAATGAAGAAAAAAACGAATACACCTACAAATAAGGCGTATTCGTTTTTTGTGCTTCTAAATTACAATGATAGACCATCAACCGCATATTGAAAATCACAATATATTTTGTTTAATTCCTTATGTTCTGGGTCTAAATTATTCTTGATTTCACTTACAACTTTACCATTCACAGTCTTTGTTGTGATTGTTATAAGTTTCAATGCATCTATAAACATATTCATTGTGAGTTTTTGGATCTCTCCATTATCTTTATAAAATTTCTTTAATTTATAAATGCAATATTTCAAAACAATTAGAGATAAAAAGCATAAAAATACATGAGATTGAATATGCTCGTCTTTATAAACGTACATCGGCCTAACTTCGATTGCTGATTTTAAGGTTCTGAAACCTTCTTCCACTTTTCATTGTCCCTTATATATTTCATTCGCTTCTTTTGAATCTATGTTTGTTATGTTGGTTTCAATCATATAAAAGCCATCTTCATTAGCTACTTTTTTAATTTTTTCGATATTTAATCTTCCGACTGTTTTACCATCTACATCCATATACTTTTTCTTATATTCAGGAACCAAAGCACTTAATGGCAATTCACCGTTAATAGACTTTTTCTCCAATTTATTAATAAGATTTTGTCTTTTTATTTTGTCTAAAGTTTGTTTTGAAGGGCTAAAATAGACAAATTGTTTTCTAAAAGTATCGCTATATCTTTTTTTATTTTTGTTTTTAGCTCAAACAGATTGGACGAATCTAGATTTAGTAAAATAATCATTTTCTTGAACAAACCCTTGATCATTTACTATAAATGCTTTATCTTCTTTTCCAAGAATATCAATACGTTTCTGTACTATATATTTATATCCTTTTTGTTCTAAATATCTTAAATTTGCATTTTGACTAATACCTTTATCAGCAACTATTATTGTGTCTTTTGTTTTGTAAATTCTTTGCATTTCAATTAAAAATTTCACAAGAGTTTTAGAATCTCCAGTATTTCCTTCGAAGACTTTATAGTGAAAAGGAATACCATTATTATCAACTGCCATAGCCACAACAATTTGATCTTCATCATGCTTTCCATCTTTAGAAAAACCTCTTTGTCTCAAACCATCTCTTGAAAAACTTTGAAAATAAACAGTTGTATTATCAAAATGCATTAATTTTGTGTTTCTAGTTGTCAATTCTTGCATTTTGTTATAAATATTGACTAAAATTGTATTTTTATATTCTAAAAAAGTATCAAAATAGTTATAAATTGAAGATTTTTTTACATCTATCTTATGTAAAAAATCATTTTTGTTTTTGTATTGACAAATATAACTTCTTGGTTGAATTATTCTTGTTGCAACAATAAATTCTAATACTTCTTCTAAAGATTTGTGTTTAGTTTTAGGTAATCCTTTAAATAAATCTAGTTCTTTAATTACTTTATAAATAAGTTCAATACTAAACTAGGACAGAAAAAATTAACAATTTATTAAATTGGATAGCCCCATACTATATTCGTATGGGGTTTTTCAATTCAGACATGATTGAATTCTAAATTTATTGTATCAATGAACATAATTAGATATCACTTTTTCTAGTTCATTCAAAGTCATAGCTTTGATATTTAAATCTCTAATTAATTCAGTTTTTAAATTTGAAAATCAATATTCCACAACTCTATTATCTAAACTATTTCCTACTTTTGAAAGCGAAATTATTCCACCTTTATTTTGAATAAAACGAGAAAAATCATCAGATGTATAAGTTGAGCAATGATCTGAATGTAGTATAAAACTTTTTTCAAAATCAACATTTTCAAATGTTTTGTAAATTAATTTTGAATCATTAAATTTGGAAAGAGAAAAACTAATTATTTCTTTAGTTTTATGTTTAATTACTACTGAAAGATAAACATTATTGTTTATTGCATCTTTTGTCGCTGGAAGATATGTTACATCAGTAGCGTATATATTTCTGTTATATACATCATTATAATCTCTATTAACAATGTTTTCTTTTATGATAGATGTGTTCTTTGATTCTTTTAGTTTTTTTCTTTTTCTGACATTGCAAAATAAACCTAAGGCATTCATATATCTTCCTAGAGTTCTTTCGTTTATGTCTATTTTATAGTGCTTTAAGATAAAATATTTTAATTTTTGTCTACCATATTTAGATCTATTTTGTTTAAATGAATCAATAATCAAGTCTTGGTACTTTATTTTTCTGGATTTATTTTTAGGAGCAAAATTATTTCTTTTATGTTTGGATATTGTTTGTCTACAAAGATACAACAAAATAGCAAGTTTATACGAAGCCATATTAATATTTGATGCCTCTTGAACTTTCTCTGTTTTAAATTTATCTTTTGTAATTTCTCTATATCTTTTTGCAATTTCAATTAAATCTTCTCGTGTAAAAATGTTTCAATTTATATCTTGTTCTTTCGCTTTTCTTGACCTACCGGTTCCAGGCTTTCTTGGTTTTTTATTCATATTAAAATTATAATGTTTTAATATTCTTCGTAATCTCGCTTTCACATATTTATCTTTTGCTTTTGCACCATATTTATACATCAGTTCAATCGCATCCTTTTTACCTAATTGAAAAAATGTATTATAAATTTCTTTTTCTTGTTCTTCTGTAAAATGTTTTCCCATTTTTTCTCCTTTAAAAATATAAAAAATTAACATTCGAAGGAATGTTAATTTTTATTGTCCTAGTTTAATACCAACGTTTTTTACATTTGTTTCGACAGATGTTGGGTTAAGTAATTGGAAAAATTTGGTTTTAACTTCAATTTTATCTTCTCCAACAGGAACCAATCTAGCAATTGGTTTTAAATCATCGATGTTTTGCAGAGAATATTTTTCTTTAATTTCTTCTCAATAACCTAATCCAACTAAATTCCCAATCCCTTTACCGTATCCTTTCGATATTCCTAATGCAATGTAAATCCCTTTTGGGTTTTTTCTTTTATACAAAATGTAGTTGCTCATATTTATATTATACATTATTATCATTGTAATCATTGTAAAAAATTAAAATAATTAAAAATTGTACTTATATACTATGTATATAAGTAATAAGGTAAAAGGTATAAAACCTGCGTTTCCAAGTTGTAATGAAGAAAAAAACGAATACACCTACAAATAAGGCGTATTCGTTTTTTGTACTTTTAAATTACAATGATAGACCATCCACTGCATATTGAAAATCACTATATATTTTGTTTAATTCCTTATGTTCTGGGTCTAAATTATTCTTGATTTCACTTACAACTTTACCATTCACAGTCTTTGTTGTGATTGTTATAAGTTTCAATGCATCTATAAACATATTCATTGTGAGTTTTTGGATCTCTCCATTATCTTTATAAAATTTCTTTAATTTATAAATGCAATATTTCAAAACAATTAGAGATAAAAAGCATAAAAATACATGAGATTGAATATGCTCGTCTTTATAAACGTACATCGGCCTAACTTCGATTGCTGATTTTAAGGTTCTGAAACCTTCTTCCACTTTTCATTGTCCCTTATATATTTCATTCGCTTCTTTTGAATCTATGTTTGTTATGTTGGTTTCAATCATATAAAAGCCATCTTCATTAGCTACTTTTTTAATTTTTTCGATATTTAATCTTCCGACTGTTTTACCATCTACATCCATATACTTTTTCTTATATTCAGGAACCAAAGCACTTAATGGCAATTCACCGTTAATAGACTTTTTCTCCAATTTATTAATAAGATTTTGTCTTTTTATTTTGTCTAAAGTTTGTTTTGAAGGGCTAAAATAGACAAATTGTTTTCTAAAAGTATCGCTATATCTTTTTTTATTTTTGTTTTTAGCTCAAACAGATTGGACGAATCTAGATTTAGTAAAATAATCATTTTCTTGAACAAACCCTTGATCATTTACTATAAATGCTTTATCTTCTTTTCCAAGAATATCAATACGTTTCTGTACTATATATTTATATCCTTTTTGTTCTAAATATCTTAAATTTGCATTTTGACTAATACCTTTATCAGCAACTATTATTGTGTCTTTTGTTTTGTAAATTCTTTGCATTTCAATTAAAAATTTCACAAGAGTTTTAGAATCTCCAGTATTTCCTTCGAAGACTTTATAGTGAAAAGGAATACCATTATTATCAACTGCCATAGCCACAACAATTTGATCTTCATCATGCTTTCCATCTTTAGAAAAACCTCTTTGTCTCAAACCATCTCTTGAAAAACTTTGAAAATAAACAGTTGTATTATCAAAATGCATTAATTTTGTGTTTCTAGTTGTCAATTCTTGCATTTTGTTATAAATATTGACTAAAATTGTATTTTTATATTCTAAAAAAGTATCAAAATAGTTATAAATTGAAGATTTTTTTACATCTATCTTATGTAAAAAATCATTTTTGTTTTTGTATTGACAAATATAACTTCTTGGTTGAATTATTCTTGTTGCAACAATAAATTCTAATACTTCTTCTAAAGATTTGTGTTTAGTTTTAGGTAATCCTTTAAATAAATCTAGTTCTTTAATTACTTTATAAATAAGTTCAATACCAACGTTTTTTACATTTGTTTCGACAGATGTTGGGTTAAGTAATTGGAAAAATTTGGTTTTAACTTCAATTTTATCTTCTCCAACAGGAACCAATCTAGCAATTGGTTTTAAATCATCGATGTTTTGCAGAGAATATTTTTCTTTAATTTCTTCTCAATAACCTAATCCAACTAAATTCCCAATCCCTTTACCGTATCCTTTTGATATTCCTAATGCAATGTAAATCCCTTTTGGGTTTTTTCTTTTATACAAAATGTAGTTGCTCATATTTATATTATACATTATTATCATTGTAATCATTGTAAAAAATTAAAATAATTAAAAATTGTACTTATATACTATGTATATAAGTAATAAGGTAAAAGGTATAAAAAAGAGCTTCCAACTTGGAAACTCAGGATATAACTTTGAAAGACCTCAATCAAATTTAAATTGAAAAACGCCACATGGTTTTTCAATACATGCGACGTTAAGTGTCTAATTTATTTATCCTAATATAAAATTTAATTTTTTTGTTCTTTTTGTTTTTTGATTTTATATATATTGATATTAGTTACAAAAACGAGACTTAAAAAATAAAGAGTTGCATAACATGCAAAAACAACAAGTGCATCTAATTTATATCAAAGTCATTTGTAATGGGATGAAATAACTTTGCCGTTATTATCTTTTACTAGTTCGGCTGTAGGAATTCAAGCAAAAGTTACTAAAATTCCAAGAATAAAAATTGACATTTGAAAAAATCAGGTATTAATTTTGTTTTTGAAAATTAAGAAAATTCCTAAACTAATAATTATTGTTGTGTAAATTAAATTGCTCAAAATTCTTGCGTAAATAGGGAGCGGAACTCCGAAGATTTGAAATTTAAAAATATTATCACTAATTAAAATTCCAAAAATCCCAAGAACAAGGATTGTCAAGATATAAATTACTTTGTAATAATTTGTTTTAGTTTTCTTTATATTTTGTAAATTCATTAGTTTTTTGAACTTTTAAGTTGGTGAAGCATAATTACAAAACTATCAAGGTCCATTTTATGAGTTTCTTGTTCACCATATTTACGATAAGATACTTGACGATTTTCTCTTTCTTCTTGACCTAAAATTACTTGAATTTTTGATTTAGACATTTGTGCTTCACGAATTTTTTTATTAAGTCTTTCGTTACGAGAATCAATTTTTGAACGGAAACCTTGATCAAATAAATAATCATTAACTTCGTGGGCATACTGTAAATCAGATTCGTTGTTAACAGGAATTACTGTGATTTGCTTTGGTGCTAGTCAAAATGGTAAAACACCTTTGGTTTGTTCAATTAAAATTGAAACAAATCTTTCGTAAGTACCAACTAAACCACGGTGGATCATAACAGGACGCTCATCTTTTCCGTCTTTATTGATATAACTAATGTCAAATCTTTGTGGTAATAAGAAATCTAATTGAAGAGTCGAAACAGTAATTTCGTGTCCAAGTGCTGTAAAAATTTGAATATCCATTTTTGGACCATAAAAAGCAGCTTCTCCGATTTTTTCCTCGTATTTAACATCTAATTCATTTAAAACACTTCTAAGTTCATTTTCGGCTGCATTTCACATTTCGTCATCTTCATAGTATTTTTCTTTATCTTCAGGATCTCTTAAACTTAAAGAAACATAACTAATTTCGATTTTGAAAGCTTCTAATGTTTCTTTTACTTGATTATACATGTGCTTAAATTCTTGTGCAATTTGATCTTTACGAACAAATAAGTGACCTTCTGTTAGAAGCATACCTCTAACTCTTTCAAGGCCTGTTAAAGCACCTGATTTTTCATAACGATAAAGTTGAGATTGTTCGCTATAACGAATTGGTAAATCACGGTATGATCTTTTTTCTGTATTATAACAAATGATGTGATGTGGACAAGTCATTGGACGAGGAATTAATCTTTCGTTTTCGACTAAAATTGGTTTAAACATATCGTCTTTATAGTGAGCTAAGTGACCAGAAATTTTATAAAGTTCTTCTTCTCCAAAGTGTGGAGTTAAAACTTCGGTAAATCCATATTTACGATCCATTTTGAGAACTAAATTGCGAATTTCATTATGGATATACATTCCATCTTCAAGTCAAAATGGAAAACCTTGTCCACCTAATTTATTAAATGTAAAGAGTTTCATTTCTTTACCGATTTTACGGTGATCTCTCTCTTTACGATCTTTTAAAATTTCTAAGTATGAAGCAAGTTCTTCTTTGCTTTCTCAACTAGTTCCGTAAATTCTTGTTAGTTGAATATTATCAGAGTTTCCTCTTCAGTACGCTCCGGCTAAATTGAGCAATTTGAAGTTTTTAATATGCTTAGTATCTTCAACATGCCCACCAGCACAAAGGTCAACGAAAATAGTTTCGTTGCTAAGCGGATCAACTAATGCATAAAATGTTATGGTTTCACCTTTGGCAACTAATTCATCGTAAAGTTCTTTTTTGTAAGGTTTGTTTTCAAAATCATATTGATCAATTGAAACTTTTTTCATTACTAAGTTTCGAGAAGCAAGACGCTTCATTTCTTTTTCGATTTTAGGTAGTTCTGTATCACTAAGTGGTTCTACAAATTCAAAATCGTAGTAAAACCCTTCCTCAGTAGCTGGTCCAAACCCTAATTTCACACCAGGATAAAGACGAGAAACAGCTGCACCTAATAAGTGACTTGTTGTATGGTTTAAATGTTTATTTGCTTTAATCATATATTTGCCTTTCAATTAATTAAAACCCATTTTTTGTTTAAGTTCTTGAACAATAGGTTTACAAATTGCTTGTGCTTTAATTTTTCCTTGTTCAACAACTTTTGCAACCAATGGTTGAATTTCGTTATATTTAGTTTGAATTTTGGTTAGTTCATTTTTTACAACTAATCCTACTTCGTGCTTAAATTCTCCATAATTTGAATTTTTAAATTTTGCTTCAACTTGTTCTAAGGTTTGGTTAGTTAAAGCTGCATAAATATGTAATAAGTTTAAAATTCCAGGTTTATTTTCTGATATATAAACTTTATTTTCAGAATCAGTAACTGCTTTTAGAATTTTTTTGTAAGCAGCTTCTGGATCATCGTGTAAATAAATTGTCGATTTTGCACTTTTTTCACTTTTTGACATTTTAACTTCAGGATTAGTTAAAGATTTAATTCTTGCCCCAACTGGTGGAACAATTCCTTGTGGGATTTTAAAGTTTGTTTTATAGTTTTTATTAAGTCGATTTGCAATTGTTTTTGTTAATTCTAAGTGTTGTTTTTGGTCTTCTCCAACAGGAACAACATCTGCATTATAAATTAAAATATCAGCAGCCATTAAAACTGGATACATCAATAATCCGGCAGGAATTTTTTCAGTTCCATTTTCTTGTTTCGTGACTTTTTGAGCCTTATCCTTAAATTGGGTCATTCTATTTAATTCACCTAATGACACTTCGCTAGTCATTAATCATTGTGCTTCTGAGTGCTCTGTTAAATCGCTTTGAAAGAAAATTGTAGTTTTTTCAGGATCTAAGCCACAAGCTAAATACATTGCAACAATTTCGTATCTTGCTTTTTTTAGCTCCTTAGGATCAACAGATCCAGTTGTTAAAGCGTGTAAGTCAGCAACAAATAAATATGAATCATATTCTTGCTGCATTTTAACAAAATTTTTAAGAGCACCAATATAATTTCCAAGTGTAAGATCACCAGTAGGTTTAATTCCACTTACTAATCTTTTTTTCATATTTTCTCCATTCTAGAATAGGCAATTTAATATTTAAATATATAAATAGTGTTTAAATTATATTACAAAAATCTATAGTAAATTAAGTTGGGTCAATTTATTTGGTGATTTTTTGAATTTAAGAAATTATTTAGAGATTTTAAATTCCTTTTAAAAAATTAAAAGAATAATATAATTTAAAAATATGAAAAAAATAAAAGATTTTTTTGACTTTAAAACTACTGAAATGAGAATTGCTGAGCGTTCTTTAAAAAAGATTAATAAACTTGAGAAAATTGTTGAAAAATTTTCTGATGAACAACTTAAAGAACAAACTCTTTTCTTTAAAAAGCTTTTAGCAGAAGGACACACTCTTGAAGAAATTCGTAATGATGTTTTTGCTGTTTCACGTGAAGCAACTAAACGTGTTTTAGGAAAGCGTCCTTATGATGTTCAAATGTTAGGTGGATTACTTCTTGATCTTGGTTCTGTTGCTGAAATGAAAACTGGTGAAGGTAAAACAATTACTTCAATTGCACCAGTTTATTTGAACGCACTTCTTGGGAAAGGAGCGATAGTTTCAACAGTTAATGAGTATCTTTCTGAACGTGACGCCGAAGAAATGGGACAAGTTTTCAAATTTCTTGGTTTAACTGTCGGAATTAATAAAGCTCAGATGGATCCTTACTCAAAACGTGCTGCTTATGCTTGTGATATTACTTATTCTGTTCATTCAGAATTAGGTTTTGATTACCTTAGAGATAATATGGTTTCAAATATTGGTGAAAAAGTGCAGAGAGGATTACAATTTTGTTTAATTGACGAAGTGGATTCAATTTTAATTGATGAAGCCAAAACTCCGCTCATTATTTCAGGTGGAAAAGGTGAAGATTTAACAGGATATTTTTCAGCGGATCAATTTGTTCGAACACTTGGTCCTGATGATTACGAAATTGATGATGAAACAAAAGCAATTAGTTTAACACACTCAGGAATTGCTCGTGCTAATGAATTCTTTCATTTTAATAATTTATATGATATTGAAAATTCAGAAACAGTTCACTTAGTTTCAAATGCATTAAGAGCTCATAAAATTATGCGAAAAGATGTGGAATACATCATTAAAGAAGGTAAAATCGAGCTTGTCGATTCATTCACTGGTCGGATCATGGAAGGAAGAAGTTACTCAGAAGGTCTGCAACAAGCTTTACAAGCTAAAGAAGGTGTGGAAGTGGAAGCTGAAACAAAAACTTTAGCAACTATTACCTACCAAAACTTCTTTAGAATGTTCAAAAAATTATGTGGAATGACAGGAACAGGAAAAACTGAGGAACAAGAATTTATTGATATCTATAATATGCGTGTTAATGTTGTTCCAACCAACCGTCCGATTGCTCGGATTGATGAACCTGATGCAATTTTTCAATCAATGGAAGATAAATGAGAAGCTGTTTCTGAAAAAATTAAGGAACTTTATACAATCGGACAACCTGTTTTAGTTGGAACAGCACAAATTGAAGATTCAGAAGCTCTTCACAAAGTTTTATTACAAAAAGGAATTCCTCACACTGTTTTAAATGCTAAACAAAATGCTTCAGAAGCAGAAATTATTGCAAAAGCAGGACAAGTCAAATCTGTTACTATTGCAACTAATATGGCAGGACGTGGAACTGATATTAAACCTTCACCAGAAGCAATTGCTCTGGGTGGACTTTATGTTCTTGGAACAGATAAAGCAGAATCAAGAAGAATTGATAATCAATTAAGAGGTAGAAGTGGTCGTCAAGGAGATGTTGGAACAAGTAAGTTTTATATTTCATTAGATGATCAATTAATGCAAAGATTTGCTAGCGGAGCTAGCTTAAAGGATGAGTATCAAGAATTTAAAGGTCAAGAAATTAAGGCTAAAACCTTAAAATTAGGACTTAAACATGCTCAAAGAAAAATCGAAGGTTTCAACTATGATTCTCGTAAAAGTGTTTTAAGCTATGATGATGTAATTCGTCAACAAAGAGATTTAATTTATTCACAAAGGGATCTGATTTTAACTAATAAAAATATTGATTTAATAGTTCAAAGAATGATTTCTTCAGCTGCTCGTTCAATTGTAAGAAGCGGAGAATATTACCTTCACAATAAAACTTATAACTATGAAGCTTTAATTAATTTCTTAAATCAAAAAATCGGATTATTAGTCAAGTTTCATTTTGATTTACATGAAATCCAAAAAATTCACGAAAAAGATCTTCCTGATTATATTGCTAACATTATTTTAACTGTTTACGAACACTGAAGAGCTAATGCAATTGAAAATGTCGGAATGGAAGAACTTGAAAAAATTGAACGAGAAATTATTCTTCAAATTCTAGATGATAGATGACAAAATCATATTAACAAAATGGATAAATTAAGATCCAATGTTAATTTAGTTCAATATTCACAAAAAAATCCATACCAAGTTTACACAGAAGAGGGAACAAAAACATTTAGATTTATGATTGAAGATATCGCTTATGGTGTTTTACTAGAGCTATTTTCTAATCGAATTGGTCAAAAATCTTTAATCACCAAAGAAATGAAAGCCGATCCTGTTTTCATTCAAGTTCAATCTGGTTTCTATTTTGATCCATATCGTGATTTTGAAGAGCAAGAAAAAGATTTAATTGAACTTTATCAAAATGTAAAAGCTCGTCTACTCGAAATTGAAGAAGAAAATAAAATAGCTGAACAAGAACGACTTGCTAAAAAAGAGCAAGAAAGATTAGAAGCTGAGGCTAAATTAAAAGAAGAGCAACTTCAAAAAGAACTTATTGCTAATGCAAGTGCAAAAATAAACCAAAAAGAAGAAGTTCTTAAAATCCGTAAAAGTTTCTTTAATCAAACTAACGAACAAATTAAAAAAATTAATGAAGAATTAAAAGAAAAACCATTTGATACTAATTTACTAATTGAATATTCAAATTTAATGCAAAAATCAGTTGAACAATCTGAAGAAATGAGTAGATTAGAAGCTGAGCTGGAATTTGAAAAAACAGAATTTGAAATGGTTTTAAAAACTCAAAACAAATGAGTAGAAAATAGTTTTATTGAAAATAACCTAAATCAAGAGATTCAATCAGAACAAGTACAACCAATTGCAAAAGAAGAAACCATTAGCTTGGAAGAATCTAGCTCAAAAACTACCAAAAAACGTGGTCGTCCTCGAAAAAATATAGTTGAAAATTCAGAAGCAAACCAAAAATCAAAACGTGGTAGACCACCTAAACAAGAAAATGTAACAAACGAAGTGAAGAAAAAACGTGGTCGTCCTAAGAAAGTAAAAACAAATGAAGTTTAGTAATTGATTAAAGGCTAAATTAAAATACGAATTTACTACAAAGCGTTTTTACATCATTGTTTCTAGTTTTTTACTTTTTTGATTAATTCTTTTTTTACTAGTTTTATTCTTAGGCTATAAACCAGAAGATCGTTTAAAGAATTTAGTTGATATTATCGGTTATAGTTCGTTTATTGTTTTTTTAATCGATCTTTTAATTTTAGTTTTCCGTTGAGGATTTTTAAAAAGATTTCGATCTAATTTTAGTAATAATATTGCAGATGCTCGTAAAGCTAAAAAAGAATCACAGCTAAAAAAATTAAGTCCACAAGAAAAAGCGATGTATTTGAAATTAGAACAAGAAAAGATTGCTAAAAAACAAGAAAAAGATGAAAAAAATACACATTTTCCATATTATTTTGTTTTAGCTTTATTTTTCTTAATTTTAGCTCCATTTATTATTATTGGAATTGTTATTTATAGTAATTTAAAAACTTAATTTAAACCGTTTAATAACGGTTTTTATTTTTTCATTTTGGTAAAAAAAGAATGATAATTTTCAGAGCTAAGTTATTAAAATGCTATAATAAACACATCGCTATTTCGAAGATTTAGTTTTTATTACAAAGGAGGATAAAATGATTTTTGATAGTTTAAAAAATATCGATAAATATCAAACTAAATATCCAGAAGTTAATCATGCTCTTTCGCTGCTTAAAGAAATAAAATTTGATGAATTAAAGCTTGGTCCAAATATTATTAATGAAGCAATTAAAGTGGTGAAATTAGATTTTCAAGATGCTTATCCAGAATTGAAATTCGGAGAAGTTCACGAAAAATTTGTAGATATTCACGTTTATGGTGGAACTTGTGATGAAATTATTTATTATGATGAAGATTTACATTTCACAAAAGATGATATCTTACTTGAAGATTTAACTTACGATTTATATTTAGTTAAAGTAAAAGAATATACTAATAAAATCATTTTAAAACCTAATACTTTTGCTTTATTTTTCCCAGGTGAATTTCATGCACCTAAAATTTCAAATCAAAAATTCACAAAAATTAACAAATATGTTGTTAAAATTAAAGTCAATTAAAAACAATTTATAGTAAGGATAATTATGGAATCAATTAAAAAAATTTTATTTAAACCTAACTTTTATGATCAATGAGAAAATGTCAAAATTGCCGGTTGAGTTGCTTCAAATAGAGGTAATAAAAAAATTCGTTTTATCGAACTTAACGATGGTTCAACAGTTGCTAATTTACAATTAGTTTTTAAAGGTGAATTTGATTTTGAATTACTTGATAGTTTAAAACCTGGTTCTGCTTTAAAAGTTCAAGGAACTTTAAAAGCAACACCAAATTCTCCACAACCAATTGAAATGAATGTAGTGGAAATTTTAGAAGCCAAAAAAGTAGATGAAGACTATCCAATTCAAAATCAAGAAATTAAATTAGAAACATTAAGAGAATTACCACATTTAAGACATCGTACTAATTTATTTCGTGCAATCATGTTAGTGCGTTCAACTCTCGCGCAAGAAGTTCATAAGTATTTTGCTTTTCGTGATTTCTTTTACATGAATAGTCCAATTATTACTTCAAATGACGGAGAAGGAGCTGGGGAAACTTTCGCAGTTTCTGATGGTAACATTGAAGTTCCATTTTTTGGAAAGGGAAATAAAGCAACTCTTGGTGTAACTGGTCAATTACATGGTGAATCTTATGCAATTGGAATGAATAAGATTTATACTTTTGGGCCAACTTTTAGAGCAGAAAGATCAAATACCAAAAGACACCTTGCTGAATTTTGAATGATTGAACCTGAAATTGCATTTTACAACTTACATGATGTGATTAATTTAGCAGATGATATGTTAAAAGTTGTTATTGCAAATACTTTGGCAAAAAATAAAGTAGAAATTGAATATCTTGATTCACAAAATCCAGGTTTAATTGCAAAATTAACTCATTTTATCGAAACTCCTTTAAAAATCATTGATTATAAAGAAGCAATTGAAGAATTAGCTAAAGTAAAAACAATTTTTGAAAATCAAGATATCAAATTTGGTTTAGATTTAGCAAGCGAACATGAAAAATATTTAACTGAAAAAATTTATAATGGACCAGTTGCGGTAATCAACTTTCCAAAAGATTTTAAAGCATTTTACATGCATCAAAATGAAGATGGTAAAACTGTTGCTGCTTTTGACTTACTCGTACCAGGAGTTGGTGAATTAATTGGTGGTAGTCAACGTGAATCAGATTACAATAAACTCCTAAATAGAGTGAATGAGTTAGGAATTGATGCCGAAGATCTTCAATGATACTTAGATTTAAGAAGATTTGGTCATATGTTAAGTTCGGGATTTGGAATTGGTTTCGAAAGGCTTGTTATGTATGTAACAGGAATGGAAAATATTCGTGATGCAATTCCTTACCCAAGAACAACAGGAAATATTAGAATGTAATTTTCTGAATATTTTTAAGAAATATGCATTTCAAAAATGAGTGCGTATTTTTCTTAACACCTTTTTGGGAACTTACTGAATATTTTGATGATTATTTTTATGAAAAATAAAAAAAAACTAAATTAATTTTAATTTAAACTGGGACACGAAAAGTGGACAAAAAGTTTAATTTACTAAAACACCTCAACACTCTTGAGGTGTTTTTCAATTTAATACTGATTGAATTCTTTCGTTGTTGTATCAAAACACAAAATCATCAATCAGTGATTTTAATTCATTAAAATTTATTTTTGTAATATCGATTAATTTTAAACATTCTGATTTTAAAATTGAAAAGAAATATTCTGCTTCTCTATTATCTAAAGAATTTCCTACTCTACCCATTGATACAACACCATTGTTTTTCTGAATTAAATCTACATAAGTTTTTGAAGAATATTGGAAACCATGATCAGAATGAGCTATTCATTTTTTATCCATTTTGATTTTAGACATATGTTCCATTACTAGTTCTAAATCATTTCTTTTTGAAAGATTATAATTAACAACAAATTTGCTTTTGTGATCAATCGCAACAGATAAAAATACAAAATTGTTTAAGCAATCTTTTGGTGCAGAAATATAAGTAACATCAGTGGCAATTATTTGGTTTGTCTCTCCGTGATAATCACGATTAACAAGATCTATAAATTTTACGTTTGTGTTCTTTTGTTCTCTATCTATTTTCTTTCTTCTGATTAAACAAAATAAGTTTAATCTTCTCATCGCTCTACCAATAGTCCTATAATTTAGATCTATTTGGAATTTTGTTCTAATATAACTTTCCAATCTTTTTCTACCAAACAAACCCTTATTTTTCTTAAATGACTTAATTATTAATTCATCATATTTAGTATTTACAGATTTTTTTCTTGTTTGCTGCTCTTTAGTTTTTAGATTGTGAATTGTTGACTTAGATTTATTAAAGCATAGGCCCAATTTTCTTGTAGAAAGTGAAGATTTCTTAATTTTAGAAATATCAACTTCAATATTATTTCTATCAAAAGAGTCTTTATAAATTTCTAAAATTTCAATCAATTGTTCCTTAGGCATTTTTTCTCATTCCTTTTTTACAATTTCAATAGGAGTAATTTTTTGCCTTTTTGGTCTGCCTGACCCTTTACCTTTTTTAGATGATTTACCTGTTTGCGATTCTATATTTATCATTCCTAAATTATATCTGTTATACTTAAAGACAAAATATTTTTTAGCCTCATTGAATTTTCTATCAAAAAAACTAAAACCTCTGATTGAATAATATTTAAGTTCAAAATCATTTTTTGATATCAAATTATTTTTGTAATCTTCATAACTACCGAATAGTTCTAATCATTCATGTGCCTTTAATTGTCTCATAATACCTCCTAAATATATAAAAACACGAAATATGGTTGTGTCCATATTTCGTGTCCTAGTTTAATTAAATTGTTTAATATTAAAGATATAAAAAAGAGAGGCGTTTTATGAAAAAAATTAAAAATAAACTTTTATTATTAGGATCTACAATTGGAGTTTTAGCACCAATTACAGTTGCTATTTCATGTAATTTTTCTTTTAAAGAAAAGGAAAAACAACCAGAGCAACCTCAACCAGAGCAACCTCAACCAGAGCAACCTCAACCAGAGCAACCTCAACCAGAGCAACCTCAACCAGAGCAACCTCAACCAGAGCAACCTCAACCAGAGCAACCTCAACCAGAGCAACCTCAACCAGAGCAACCTCAACCAGAGCAACCTCAACCAGAGCAACCTCAACCAGAGCAACCTCAACCAGAGCAACCTCAACCAGAGCAACCTCAACCAGAGCAACCTCAACCAGAGCAACCTCAACCAGAAACAAATAAAACTATTTCTAATCAACCAAGTCACTCAGCGAAATTAAGAAGAGTTGAAGAACAAAAAACTAAAATGATCATTGTTAGTGATAACTTCACAAAAGAACAATGAGAAAAGGCTCTTGAAAAGGCACTTACTCGTAAAGAAGTTGAACAAATAAGTGACAATCTTTTTAAAATTCATTTATACAAATATAAAAATCAATTATTTTTAGGTTTTTATGGTGGTGGAAGTGATGAATCTAGAAATGGTTTTATGCATTTTACCGAAGAAGCTTTAAAAGATCCTTCTATTAATCAAATTAAGGGATTTGATGTTTGAGCAGAATACAATACTGCAACAAAAATTTTGAAAATTAAACATAAAACCTCACTTAATACTTTTGAACAAATTATCGATATTAATAATTTAAATGGTTCGTCTAATGAAGATTTAAATTCTAATCAAATTCATGAGGAAGAAATTGTAGGAGATAAAACAATTTATGTCCGTCCTCCGTTTGGTGCAAGTTTTCAATTTGTAGATTCTTCATTAAATTTACCTAATATAACAACTATTTTTGATCATTTAGATTCACCAGGGGCTACTGCTAATAGAGAGGAAGCAGAAGCTAGTGCGGTTTTAACAGAGGGTGGATATGTAACTGTTTCGAACTTAAAGAAAAATGGTGTACAAGAATTAAGCGAGTTTGTTGCAATCCCAAGAGTTATGAGATATTTCCAAGCAATTGGAAATTCTAAAGATTTTGTAATTTTTGGAGGTGATACAAATATTAAAGATTCTAACTTTTATTTACAAAAACATAGTTTATTTAATGGAATAAATCCAGTTACAGCTTATTTACCTTCAAAAACTCAACTTTCACAAAAAGATGATTATATTACTTCACTTGGAACAAAAGATAATTACTCTCAACCTTATGATAAAATGTTCTTTATTAACAATACTTTAGATAAATTATTTGTAAATCAAGCAACATCAGAAAACTTTAAATCAATTAAATTTAAAGTAGATATTGTTAAAGGTTTTTATAACGGACTATGAGATAAGAAAGAAATTAAAGACGCATTAGAAGGTAGTGATGTTAATAAAACAGATTTTCAAATCATCAGATCTGTAATTAGCGATCATGCACCTGTTTATACTGATGTAGTTCTTAAAAATAAAACTTTAGCAACAAACCAATCTACATTTAGTTAAAATCCAAAACAAAATAATACAATTAGAATCGGACATTGAAATATTTTAAACTATGGTTATAAACCAGCTAAAGCACTAGCAATTGCAAGATTAATTCAAAAAACTGGGATGGATATTATTGGGTTAACAGAAATTAATGATGGTAGAATTGCTGATGTGCAAAAAATAGTAGATGTTTTAAATACTTTAACAGGAAAACATTTTGCTTATGTCGGTCAAAATCAAGAAGATACAGTTATTCCTGCTGAATATTTAGATACTAGATTTGGAAAAGCTCAGCAAGAACAAGTTGCAATTATTTATGATACAGCTTTATTTAGACCAGTTGGATTTAGAGGAAAAAATAATCAAATTGGAGCTTCTTACAAAGAATCAATCCGTTACTACAAGAAAACAAGCAGTAATTAAACTAGGACAATAAAAATTAACATTCCTTCGAATGTTAATTTTTTATATTTTTAAAGGAGAAAAAATGGGAAAACATTTTACAGAAGAACAAGAAAAAGAAATTTATAATACATTTTTTCAATTAGGTAAAAAGGATGCGATTGAACTGATGTATAAATATGGTGCAAAAGCAAAAGATAAATATGTGAAAGCGAGATTACGAAGAATATTAAAACATTATAATTTTAATATGAATAAAAAACCAAGAAAGCCTGGAACCGGTAGGTCAAGAAAAGCGAAAGAACAAGATATAAATTGAAACATTTTTACACGAGAAGATTTAATTGAAATTGCAAAAAGATATAGAGAAATTACAAAAGATAAATTTAAAACAGAAAAAGTTCAAGAGGCATCACATATTAATATGGCTTCGTATAAACTTGCTATTTTGTTGTATCTTTGTAGACAAACAATATCCAAACATAAAAGAAATAATTTTGCTCCTAGAATTAAATCCAGAAAAATAAAGTACCAAGACTTGATTATTGATTCATTTAAACAAAATAGATCTAAATATGGTAGACAAAAATTAAAATATTTTATCTTAAAGCACTATAAAATAGACATAAACGAAAGAACTCTAGGAAGATATATGAATGCCTTAGGTTTATTTTGCAATGTCAGAAAAAGAAAAAAACTAAAAGAATCAAAGAACACATCTATCATAAAAGAAAACATTGTTAATAGAGATTATAATGATGTATATAACAGAAATATATACGCTACTGATGTAACATATCTTCCAGCGACAAAAGATGCAATAAACAATAATGTTTATCTTTCAGTAGTAATTAAACATAAAACTAAAGAAATAATTAGTTTTTCTCTTTCCAAATTTAATGATTCAAAATTAATTTACAAAACATTTGAAAATGTTGATTTTGAAAAAAGTTTTATACTACATTCAGATCATTGCTCAACTTATACATCTGATGATTTTTCTCGTTTTATTCAAAATAAAGGTGGAATAATTTCGCTTTCAAAAGTAGGAAATAGTTTAGATAATAGAGTTGTGGAATATTGATTTTCAAATTTAAAAACTGAATTAATTAGAGATTTAAATATCAAAGCTATGACTTTGAATGAACTAGAAAAAGTGATATCTAATTATGTTCATTGATACAATAAATTTAGAATTCAATCATGTCTGAATTGAAAAACCCCATACGAATATAGTATGGGGCTATCCAATTTAATAAATTGTTAATTTTTTCTGTCCTAGTTTATAATTAAGCTGCTTTTTCTTTTCTTTTTTCGTTTCTTGAATAGCTCTTTTTGCTTTATAATTATTAAAAATAATCTTAAAGGGTAATTTAAGATTATCATCAAACTTATATTTTCACATTATTAACATAGAATAATTATTAAAATTGAATGGAGAGATATGAAACCAACTCGTATTATTCCCTTGGGGGGTGTTGAAGAAATTGGTAAATCAACGCTTCTTATTGAACATGAAAATCACATTTTTATTATTGATGCAGGGATTAAATTTGCAGACACTTTTAACACAGGTGTAAAAGGAATTATTCCTAGTTATGAATATTTAAATCAACCAGATAAAGTTATTGAAGGTTTATTTATTACTCATGGTCATGAAGATCATATTGGTGGTGTTGTTTATTTAGTTAAACAAACTAAACTTAAAAAAATATTTGGTCCTCGAATAGCAATTCAATATTTAAAAGCTAAATTTGAAGAACACCGTATTACTAAAAAAATAGAATTTATTGAAATTGAAAAAACAGCAATCCATAAATTTGCTAATGATTGTGTTGTTGATTTTTGAACAGCTCAGCACTCAATTCCTGATGCATTTGGAATCAGAGTCACAACTCCAAATGGAAGCTTGATGTTTACTGGTGATTTCCGTTTTGACTATACACCAATTGGAAATTACACCGATTTTGCTCGTTTAGATCAAATTGGTAAAGAGGGGTTAACTGCTCTTTTAAGTGATTCAACCAACGCAATGCGTCCTGATCATTCACCAAGTGAGAGTGACATTTTAACAGATATAGAAAAACACATGCGTAATGCAAAACGTAAAATTATTGTTACTTCCTTTGCGTCAAACTTAACCAGAGTGAAAGTGATTATTGAGTTAGCTGCAAAAATGAATAAAAAAGTTATCACATTTGGTCGTTCAATGATTCAAGGTATTAAAATTGGACGTAAATTAGGTTATATTAATGTTGGTAATGATGTTCTAATTGATAAAAAACAATTAGCAAGTGTCAAAGAAACTGATCTTGTAATTTTAACAACAGGATCACAAGGGGAACAATTAGCTGCTCTTTCAAGAATGAGTTATGGTAAACACGCAACAATTAAAATCGCAAAAGGTGATGTTGTAATTTTTTCTTCTAGTCCAATTCCAGGTAATAGAATGGTTGTAGAGCTACTTATCAACCGTCTTTATAAACTAGGTGCTCTGATCAAAGAAAATGGTCCTGATGGTTATTTACATACTTCAGGTCACGCTTACAAGTGAGAGCATGATAAAATTTTTCAATTAACCAAACCAAAATACTTTTTACCATATCACGGTGAATATCGAATGAGCATTGTTCACGGACAAACTGCAATTGATAACGGAGTTAGACCTGAAAATGTTTTAGTCATCCGTAAAGGTGAAGTTTACAACATGCTTAATAACGAAATCTTTAAAACAGATGAAAAAGTTGATTTTGGTCCAATTTATATAGATGGAAATACAATTTTAAGTTTATCAAATGAAATTTTAAAAGAAAGAGCACGACTAAAAGATAGCGGTTTTGTTAATATTGTTTTTGTTATTGACCGTCAGAAAAATTTAATTATGGGCCGTCCACAAATTATCACTCGTGGAAGTTTCTTTGTAAAAACTTCAAAGAAACTAATTGAAGAAACTAAGCGTGTAGCTCATGGAGCTGTGCTTTATCATATTAAGAATTTTAAAGATTGAAATACCACAGATTTAGAAAAAATTATTGTAGATCGTTTAAGTGCTTTATTCTATAAAGAAAAAAGAAGAGATCCAATTGTTGTACCAACTATCATTTATACTGATGAACCAAATGAAGAATTATTCAAAGATGCTAAAGTACAATTTACCAATAATAAAAATATTGTTGAAGAAAATGATGATCAAGAAGATTTAAAATCAGAAGTTTCTTCAACTAAACCAAAAGTTTTTGAAAAACAAAAATCAGTTAAATCAAGTTCAAAATTTACTAAAAAACAAATTAAAGATCTTGAAATTTTACGTAAATCTATTTTCGGTGATGTTGAAAATGATGAATTTGACATTGATGAAGAAGATGAAATTTAAAAAACTAAGTTTTTACTTAGTTTTTTATTTATGTTGTTTATCAAAAATTGAATTTCTTTCAATTCATTCATCAATCATTTTTTTAGATTTTTTGAGATTAACTCTTAAATTTTCATCATTTTCAAGTACGGCTTCAAACAGTAAATCAGTAATTAAAAGTTGTGAAAGTTTAGAAGAAAGAGGAACATCAATATAAGTTGGATTGATTTTACTATATTGAATTAAAACATCAAATTCATTTTCTAAATGAGGATTATTTTCATTTGAGGTGATTACGATTACTTTTAAGTTATTTTCATGAGCTTTTTTAAGTGAAAAGATTTGTTCTGGTGTTTTTAAATTATCAGAAAATAAAATTAAAACATCATTTGCGTTACAGTTAGCAAGGACGGGAAAGAAAACATGAAAGTCCATGTGACTAATTGCAACTTTTCCTGTTTTGAGTAAATTAGAATAAAGATTTTCACTAATTCTTTTACTACTTCCGCTTCCTTGAATTAAGATTTTGTTACTTTTAGTAATAACATTAGCAGCAGTTGTAATTTTTTCCATCAATGCTTCATTGTAAAGATTGTCAATAACATAACGGTGCGAAGCAATTATTGAAGTAAAAATTTGATCATCATTCATTTCATAATTTTTATTAAATTTTTGAATAATTAAATTTAGATTAACTTTAAAATCTGAATAATTCTTAAATCCATATTTCTTTGTAAAACGAGAAATACTAGAAGTTGAAATATCTAATTTTTCTGAAAACTGCTCAATTGTATAATCAAAAGTTAAAAGTTCATAATTATTAATGAAGTCAATAATCTTATAATCACTCTTTGATAAACCGGAAATTGACTTAATAATTGGACGAGTAATTGTATTTTTTGGATTTTTCATATAAGACATTATAAGGCTTTTTTTAAAAACGAAAATAAAAATGAAAAAATGAAAAATTTTCATTATTTTTTTAAATCTCATTTTGATATTTTTTGCTACTTTTAACCCTATTTTATAGTGCTAAAAGTTGTGGATAAAAAATTAAAATAAAAAATGAAAATTTTTTGCATTTATTTTTTATCTTTTGTCTGAAAAAGTTTTTAAATTATAAATGTGGAAGTGTCCACAAATATTAGGAAATAAGGAGATTTAATAAATATGGAAAAATTCGTAAGAACCGTTCTTGGTGACATTCCAGCTAAAGAGCTTGGTGTTACTGATTGTCACGATCACTTCATTAAAAATGGTGGTCCTGAAGTAGAGGAGCACATCGACTTCTTAATGTTAGATGTTGAAGCTTCTAAAAAAGAATTAAAAGAATTCATTGAACGTGGAGGAAGAACAGTAGTTACAATGGATCCACCTAATGTTGGTAGAGATGTTCACCGTACATTAGAAATTGCAAAAGCATTCGAAGGACAAGCAAACATTATCATGTCTACAGGATTCCACAAAGCTAAATTCTATGACAAATGATCATCATGATTAGCAGTAGTTCCAACAGAAGACATTGTTAAAATGTGTGTTGCTGAAATCGAAGAAGGTATGGATGAATACAACTACAACGGACCTGTTGTTAAACGTTCAAAAGCTAAAGCCGGAATTATTAAGGCTGGTACAGGATACGCTGCTATTGATAGATTAGAACTTAAAGCACTTGAAGTTGCTGCTCGTACATCTATCCAAACAGGATGTCCAATTCTTGTACATACACAACTTGGAACAATGGCTCTTGAAGTTGCTAAACACTTAATTGACTTTGGAGCAAACCCAAGAAAAATTCAAATTTCACACTTAAATAAAAACCCTGACAAATATTACTACGAAAAAGTTATTAAAGAAACAGGTGTTACATTATGTTTTGATGGACCAGACCGTGTTAAATACTACCCTGATTCAACTCTTGCAGAAAACATTAAATACTTAGTAGATAAAGGTTTACAAAAACACATTACATTGAGTTTAGATGCAGGTAGAATTCTTTACCAAAGAAATTATGGAATTACAAAAGGTAAAGAAACATTTGGTTTAGCTTACTTATTTGATAGATTCATTCCTTTAATGAAACAATTAGGTGTTTCAGATGAAGCAATCGAAGATATGTTAGTAAACAACCCAAGAGAAATTTTAGCTTTTGATGAACCAAGAGTTTACGATGAATCTAAAGTTTCTGAAGAACTTAAACAACTTAAAAAAGATTTAAAATTAGCTTAATTTCAAAAATTTAATTTAAAAAACAAAACAACAAACATAAATTATCTTTAGAAAGGTCACAAAATGACTAAATTATCAAACAAAACAAAGAAAACCCTTATGTCTGTTCTTATGTTATTTGCTATTTTTGCAGTTCTTGTATTAGGATTAGTAATTACAATGGCTGTTAAAAATCAATGAAACATGAATTCTGTTGTTTTCTACCTAAGAGAAGTTATCATCGGAAACTTCTTAGGAGTTAACGCATTCTTAATTGGAAGTATCGTATTTATCGGATACCTTCTTTTAGGAAGAGGAATTAAAGATGCCATTTTAGGTTTTATTAAATCAGGTATTGGTATTCTTGTATTAAGCATTGGATCAGGTGTGCTTGTTTCAATGTGTAAAGAAGTCTTTTCTGGAATTTCAAGTTTAGGTACAGGTGTCACTTCATTAGACCCTTACTTAGGATGAACTTCTTCTCAAAAATTCTTAGAAACAATTAATGGACAAAACCTTTCAGCATTTATTTCTTATGCTTTATTAATTGGTTTTGCTATTAACTTAGTTCTTGTTATTTTCCGTCGTTGAACAAACGTACACTCAATTATGTTAACAGGACACGTTATGTTCCAACAAGCTGCTATGGTTGTTGGGGGAGTAACAGTTTCAGTATTCTGAAGTGGTGCTGCTCTTACAACAGGTGCTCAATTTGGTATTATTGCAATTTCTGGTGTTCTTTTAGGACTTTACTGAGGTGTTGGATCAACTGCAACAATTAAAGGTTCTGACGTTGTTACACAAGGTGCAGGATTCTGTGTTGGTCACCAACAAATGTTAGGTCTTTCATTAGCTTACAAAATTGGTAGATTCTTTGGTAAAAAAGAACAATCAGCAGAAAATTTAGTTTTACCTAAAAAATTAAAAGTGTTTGAAGATAATATCTTTACTCAATCACTTATTATGTTAGTTCTTTTCACAATTTTAATTTTAATTCTTCACTTTGGTAAAGGTGGAATTGTTGCACCAAACTACAAATGAGATGGTGCAGGACTTCTTAAACAATGAAAAGTAGATGGTAATGTATTTTGAGTATTCAACATCTTCTTAGGATCATTAAAATTAGTTGGTGCTATCTTAGTTATCCAAACAGGTGTTAGAATGTTCGTTAGTGAATTACAACAATCATTCCAAGGAATTGTTGAAAAAGTTGCACCAAGTACAGTAGTTGCTGTTGACGTTGCTGCTACATATGGTTTTTCATCTAACTCAGTAACATACGGATTCGTATCAGGTACAATTGCACAATTTATTGCTGTTGGATTATTAATTGGTCTTTCAAAAATTAATTTTGCAAGCGGATTTAGATTTGAAATCACAATCCCATTATTCATTACATTATTCTTCAACTCAGGATCAATTGGGGTATTCGCTAATGCTTCAGGAGGATACAGAGCTGCACTTGCTATCCCTGCTATCTTCGGATTCTTTGAAATTATTCTTTCATCAGTTGGTTTAAGTTTACTTAAACACGGTGAAACACTTAGACAAGGTGCTAATGTAGCTCACGTATTTGGAACAGGATACATCGGAATGTTCGACTGAAACGTAGTGTTTGCACCATTAATGGGTATTTCTAGTCTTAACCCATACCTTGGAGGAGCATTATTTGGAGCTGCTATTTTAGTATTAATGGTTGGTTCACAATTAATCGACTCAGGAAGACAAAGCAACCCAACATTCTTACAAAAATTATTAAACTTTAAAGTGACAAAATACGCTCACTAAAAGTGACATAATTATTCATTTAATCAAAGTATTTAAGGAGTAAAAAATGAAAGTATTATGCTTATGTGGAAGTGGAATGGGAACTTCAATGATTATTAAAATGAAAGTTACTCAAGCACTTAAAGAATTAGGAATCAACGGAACAGTTGAAGCTTTAGGATTAGGGCAAGGTAAAAGTGTTGCAAATAACTATGATGTTATTTTATGTACACAAAACTTTGTTTCTGAAGTAAACACAACAGCTCATGTATATGGTTTAAAAAATATCATGGACTTAAACGAAATTAAAGAAGCATTATCAGATGCTAAACAAAAGGTAGCGTAAGATGAAACAATTGAATTTATTAGACAGTTTAATTTTGAATGATGCAATTAGAGTTCATGTTGATGCTAAAGATTGAAAAGAAGCAATTAAATTTGCTTGTGAACCACTTGAAAAAGCTGGTGTAATCAACTCTAAATATTATGAAGATATTTTAGAATCAACAAAAAAATATGGTCCTTACTATATTATCGCTAGAGAATTTGCTATGCCACATGCAAGTGCTACAGAAAATTCAGTTCTTGCAAACGGATTTTCATTAGTAACATTAAAAGAACCTGTTGAATTTGAAAATGGTTCAAAAGTAAGACTTTTAATGTGTCTTGCTGCCAAAGATGGTGAAACACATGTTAAAGTAGCAATTCCACAAGTTGTTGCAGTATTTGAAGATGAGTCAAATATTGATAAAATTGCAAGTTTTACAACCAAAGAAGAAATCATTGATTTAATTAAATCAGTTGATTATACAAAATATTTAATAGATTAATTTTTAAAAGGAGCTTTATATGGCTAAACCAATGTTACAAATTGCTCTTGATAATTTAACAATTCAAGACGCAATCGATTCTGCTAAAAAAGTAGAAAAATATATTGATGTAATTGAAGTTGGAACAATTTTAATTGCTTCAGAAGGAAAAAAAGCAATTAAAGCTTTAAAAGAAGCTTTCCCAAACAAAATTATTGTTGCTGACGGTAAAATTGCTGATGCAGGAAAAGTTTTTGGAAAAATGTTTTTCGAAAATGGTGCAGATTATACAACATGTATTTGTGCAGCAGAATTACCAACAATTGTTGAAACAATGAAAATTGCACAAGAATACAAAGATTCTAATGAAGTTCAAATTGAAATGACTTCAAACTTTACTTGGGAACAAGCAGAGCAATGAAGACAAGCAGGTGTTCCACAAGTTGTGTGACACCGTAGTCGTGACTCACAAGCTTCAGGTGTAAAATGAGGTGAAAAAGACATTAATGCTGTTGATCGTTTAGCAAAAATGGGATTCAAAGTTACTGTTACTGGTGGTGTTGCTCTTGAAGATATTAAATTATTTAAAGACATTCCAATTTACATCTTTATTGCTGGTCGTAGTCTAAGAGATGCTGAAAATCCAGAAGCAGCAGCTAAAGCCTTTAAAGATGAATTTGAGAAATATTGAGGTTAATTAACAAATGAAATCAAATAAAAACCGTTTATTAGGTATTTACGAAAAAGCAATAAATAATAAATTTAGTTTGGAAGAGAAAATTTTAATCGCTAAGGAAGCTGGTTTTGATTTTATGGAATTCTCTGTTGATGAATCACCAGAAAGATTAGCAAGATTAGATTGAACAGATGAACAAATTAAAGAAGCTCAAATGTTATTAGTTAAACATCAATTTAACTTTAATTCAATGACTCTTTCTGGACATCGAAGATATCCTTTTGGATCAAAAGATGCAAAAACCAGAGAAAAAGCATTAGAAATAATGGAAAAAGCAATCATTTTAGCTAAGAAATTAGGAATAAGAACAGTTCAGTTAGCAGGTTACGATGTTTATTACGAAGAACACGATGAACAAACCGAACAATATTTTAAAGAAGGAATGGAAAAAGCTCTTTATTTAGCTCAAAAACACTCTGTAATGCTTGCATTTGAGATTATGGATACAAGATTTATGGGGACTATTTCACGCTCATTAAGATGAGTTAACGAACTTAATAATCTTTATATTGGGATTTATCCAGATCTTGGGAACATTTATCAATGAGCAAATTCAGAAGATTTAGAAAATGAGTTAATTATTGCTAAAAATAAATTAACAGCTTTCCACTTTAAAGACACTATTCCAGGTAAATTTAGAGATATTCCTTTTGGAGAAGGAACAGTTGATTTTCCAAAAATGCTTGCTATTTTGAAAAAACACAAGCTTAACCAACCAATTATGATCGAAATGTGATCAAAGAATGAATTAGACGAAACAAAAGAACACGCTCTCTCTTATATTCAAGAAGCTAAAGAATTCTATGAAGAATCATGAAATAAAGTTGGAGGAGATAACTAATGGAACACAAAATACCTGTTGAGTACTTAGAAGAAATTAAAAAATTAAAACAAGAAGTTTATGAAGCTAACTTAAAGTTAGTTGATTATAAATTAGTAATTCACACCTGAGGGAATGTATCAGGTATAACAAAAGACCGTAAATTTATGGTTATTAAACCAAGTGGAGTTTCATATAATGAACTTTCAGCAGATGATATGGTTGTTACAGATTTAGAAAATAATATTTATGAATCTCATTATAATCCGTCTGTGGACGCACCGACTCATACTCTTTTATACAAGGCTAACCCTGAGATGAAAGGAATAGTTCATACTCATAGTAAAAATGCTGTTGCTTTTGCACAAGCTGGCAAAGACATTCCTTGCTATGGAACAACTCACGCTGACAACTTTTACGGACCTGTTCCTTGTGCTCGTGCTTTAACACCACAAGAAATTGATGGTGAATACGAACACAATACAGGACTTGTTATTTTAGAAACTTTTAAAAATAGAAATATTGATTTTAAAGCAACACCAGCTACTTTAGTTAAAGAACATGGTCCATTTGCTTGATCTTTCAAGTCACCAATGGATGCAGTTAACATGGCTTTAACATTAGAAACCGTAGCTGAAATGGCAATTAAAACTTCAATTGTAGCAAATTTACAATCACACCCAGCTCAAGAAGCTTTGGTTACAAGACATTATCTTAGAAAACATGGTAAAAACGCTACATATGGACAAAAATCAAAAAAACATTAAAAAATTTGTTTTTGATTTAGATGGTACTTTATTAACTAGTGATAAAAAGTTAACACCAGAAACAATCAAGCAAGTTTTGAGATTGCAAAATGAAGGACACTTAGTTTTTATAGCAACAGGTCGTCCTTATTATATGAATAAACAAATTTTGCAACAATTAGAAATTAAAATGCCGGTAATTAATGCAAATGGAGCATCAATTTATGATCCTATTAGCAAACAATTACTTTTTGCAAATACATTCGCAAGACAGGATGCACAACTAATTTGTCAAATTTTAATTGAGCATCAAATTGACTTTCTAGCGTATTCAACAACAATGATGTTTGGTTATAACTTACACCAACCAAAATGATTTGAGAAAATGATTTACTCTAGTGTAAAAAACTTAGAAAACCCATATCGTTGAGATTATTCTGAGCAAAACTTAGAAAACGAAATGATTGAGCGAGATTTTATTAAGTTTTTAGTTTTAGCAGAAAAAATAGATCCTCAAATTTTAGATCAAGCATTAGCTAAAATTGCAAAGCAAGTTCCAAAATCTTATTTTGTACATTCACAAAGTACTGTTGTTGATATCATGCCGCACGGATCAAATAAATGAGAATCTGTTAAAAAAGCTTTAGCATTTAAAAACTTAGATTTAGATAATCTTTATTGTTTCGGTGATGCTTACAATGATTTTGAAATGATTAAAAATTCATATTTTGGTATTGCAATGGGTAATGCAGTTCAAGAAGTTAAACTTGTTGCTAAACAAGTTATTGATACAAATGATAATGAAGGAGTTGCTAAGTTTTTGGTAAAATTATAAAATGTCAAGTCGTGTTAAAAAAATCAAATTAAATCAAATTGATAATAAACTTTGATATTATCCTTCAATTTGAACCTTATCAATTCGCAAGTGAGCTTCACGTCCATATCGTGGAATCGAAGATTTTCTTGTTAGCACTGATTTTATTTATCAACCATTATGAATCGATATTAATAAAGATCCGGATTTTAGAATGTTTAACTCCTTTCAAAAAGTTTTAAAAACAAATATTGAGCTTTCTAATCCAAAACCTGATCAAGATGAATTTGTCTTTCCGATTTTAGATAAAGTAAAGTTAGTTATTCCGGTAGCAATGTTAGAAAAAATTAAATCAGGTAAGTTTTTCTCTTGACCACTAATTGATTTCCAAAGATTGGTACAAACTCAGTTAAATACTTTAAAAGAAAATCAAGAAATTAAAATTTCTTATATAGATAATTATGAATTTGACATTCAAATTATTGATTTAAATGCTTAATATCGGATTATTTATTCGAAAAACGCCATAAGAATACTTCTTGTGGTGTTTTTTGTTGTGTTAATAATCATCCTGAGTTTCTAAGTTGAGACGCTATAAAAAACGAATACATCTATAAATAAGGTGTATTCGTTTTTTTACATTTAAAATTACACACATAGAATTAACTCATACATGCGATAAAATCTTTATAAATTTTTATATTTTCTTTGTGGTTTTCATCCAAATCATTAATTATTTCTTGTACCACTTTTCCATTTACTTCTTTTTTTGTTATAGTCATCATTCTTAATGAATCCACAAATAAATCTAACGTCACTTTTTGTATTTCTCCATTGATTTCATAATATTTCTTTAATTTATAAAGACAGTATTTTAAAACAACAAGAGCAATGAAACACAATAAAAGATGCGCAAGTATATGCTGTTCATTATGAACAAAAACAGGTCTAACTTGTAAAGAAGATTTTAATGTTCTGAAATTTTCTTCTACTTTTCATTGTTTTCTGTAAATTTCATTAGCTTTTTCTGGTGTTAAATCTAAAATATTGGTTTCAATAATGTAAAAACCATCTTCAGATTCTTTTTTCTTAATTTTCTCTCAATTTAATTTACCCACTGTTTTGCCATCAATGTCCATGTATTTCTTTTTATATTCTGGAACTAAAGAACTAAGTGGGAGTTCTCCATTTACAGTTTTCTTATTCAATTTATCAATAAAATTATTTCTTTTTAATTTATCTAAAGTCTTTTTCCCAGGACTGAAAAACACACATCATTTTCTGTATTTACCATTAAATCTATTTTTGTTTCAAACAGATTCAACAATTTGTTCTTTCCAAAACATTTCATCTCTAAAAACATAATGTTTGTCCTCAAGAATGAATTTTTTCATCCCAATACTTAATGTATCTAATCTTTTTTGGAATATATATTTAATTCCTTTTTGTTCTAGGAAACGTAAGTTTGCATTGTTATTTATTCCACGATCTGCAACTATTATAATATCCTTTATTTTATAGATTGATTGAAGTTCTAAAACGAAGGATAACATTGTTTTACCATCAGCCGTGTTACCTGGGAACACTTTATAGTGTATTGGTATTCCGTTTTCATCTACAGCCATTGCTATGACTACTTGATCTTCATTGTGTTTTCCGTCTTTTGAAAAACCGTTTTTTCTTATTCCTTCTCTTGTAAAGCTTTCAAAATAAACTGTTGTGTTATCGAAGTGAAAAACTTTATTATTACGATTTGTGAATTCATTTATTTTTTGAAATAAATTGACTAAAACAGAATTCTTATTTTCGAAAATAACATCAAGATAGTTATATATTGATGATTTTTTAACATTAATATCATTTATAAAATCACTTTTATTTTTATATTGTGACATATAGCTTCTTGGAAGGATAATTCTAGTTGCTATGAAAAATTCCAAAACCTCTTCTAACGATTTATGTTTACTTTTTGGTAATGCCGAAAATAAATCTAATTCTTTAATAACTTTATAAATTAAATCAACTCCAATATTTTGGATACTTGTTTTTACAGAAGTAGGTTTTAATAATTTAAAAAACTCTTCTTTTGCAACAGTTTTATCTAAAGATGTATCTACTTTTTTTGCTATTTCTTTTATATCTTCAATTGAAGATAATCCATACTTTTCTTTGATATCTTCTCAGTACCCTAGACCAATCTGATTTCCATAACCTTTTTTAAAACCTTTAGAAATAGCTAAAACTAAATAATATTTTCCATTTTGTTTTTTCTTGCATAAACTGTAACTCATGCTCTTATTATATCATTTTATGTGTGTAATGTAAGTAAAAAAAACATTTTTTTCTTTAGGTCATATATCTTTGATATATGTATAAAAAAATAAGCCTAAAAAATAGGCTCAACTTGGAAACTCAGGAAAAACGCCATAAGAATACTTCTTGTGGTGTTTTTTGTTGTGTTAATAATCATCACTTAAAAATTAAAACAAGATATAATTAAAATTGGGATTATTATGAAAAAGATTCAAGATTATCAAACCAAAATTACTTTATTAAAGCAAATAAAACAAATGATTTATGCTAATTTAGAGCAAATTCTAATTGCCCTAGAACAAGATTTGCAAAAACCACACTACGAAATTATCTTAACCGAAGTTATACCTGTTATCAAGGAGCTTAATTTCTTTTTAAAGAAATTAAATAAAAATTCTTTTTATAAAACAAAATCTTGATCTCCTTTTTCTTCGTATGGTTATCTTTATCATCCTCGTGGTCAAGTTTTAATTTGCAATACTTGAAATTATCCGTTACAATTACTTTTTGTACCATTAATTGGCTCAATAGCTGCGGGTAATATTACGACAATTAAATTTCATCCATATTTAAAAAACTTTAATTCTTTAATGACAAAACTAATTAAAGAGTTAGACCCTAAAAGTCAGTTAATTCAAGTGGATCAAACAACTAGTTTTGTAGAAACATTTAACCAAAAAACTTATGACTTTGTCTTTTTTACAGGGAGCTATCAAACTAGTTTAGAGATTCAAAAACATCTTAATCCTAGTCAAACCGAAGTTTGTTTTGAATTAGGTGGCAAATCTCCATTTGTAATTACTCAAAGTGCGAATCTCAAAAAAGCTGCAAAAATGTTTTGTTATGCTAAGTTACTAAACGCAGGTCAAACTTGCATTGCTCCCGATTATATTTTCATTGATCGCAAAATTGCTCCTTTATTTGAAAAAGAACTTAGAAAAAGAATTTCGAAATTAACTAATAAAGTAGATATTGTCAAATTGTTTGATAAACTATTACCATCTGTAAGAAAAAATGAGCTTCAAAAACATTTAACTAGCCAAATAAAAGAATTTGATTATTCAAATTTGATTTTAAAAGATAATGATTTAAACAATAAGTTTTACCATCAAGAACTATTTGCACCATTTGCTTTAATGTATCAATTTGATCACCTTAGTGAATTTGAAAAGTTATATAATCAAAACCCCTTTCCACTTAGTTTTTATATTTTTACAAGAAAACAAAAAGATGTTGATTTTTTCATCACTTCTTTTCCAGCTGGCAATTACATGATTAATAATACAATGTCAATTTTTGAAGATAATAAACTTTCATTTGGTGGAATCAAAACAAGCGGAATAGGTCGTTATCGTGGTTTTGCTTCTTTAGAGCTTTTTTCACACAAAAGTTCCTTAATTCATAAAAAAGGAATTGATCTACTTTTTAAACTTAAAAATTATCCTTATACCTCTTTCAAACAAAAGCTTTTAAAATTGTATTTAAGATTTTTAAAATAAAGATCAGATAAACAAAAAACACAACCAAGTTGTGTTTTTATATTTCCATTTCAGTATTTTCGTCTAAATAATAAGCGATAAAAACTTCTGCTTTTTGCACTATTAATTGATCTAAATTACGTGGCGGATTTTCATAAATAATTCTAATTCCATTGTTATGAGCAAGACGAACAATGTTGATGCAATCATAGAAAATTTCTGTATCATAAAGCTTTTTACTAATTTCTTGACCAATTACAATAGCTTTTAATTCTGTGTTATTCAAAATGTTGTAAAGCGGTCTAGAAAGTTGATTAATATAAAGAGCGGTCGGAATATTTTTGTGTAAGTTTTTACTAATTCTACTTTTGAGTTTTTGAAAATCAAAATCATTATTATATGCATAAATTAATAAAACAGGAGCTTTGCTGGTAGTTTCGAAATTCTCTTTTAAATAGACTTCTTGTGAAATTTTAATTAGTGTATTTTCAATTGCAATTTTATGTTTACCATCAAGTTCTTGTTTGATGTAATTTAATTGATTTAGTTCAAATTTAAAATTGAGATAAGGAATCTTTTGAAAGAAATGATTTCAATAATTAGTGATATCTATTGCTTTAGAGCGAACTATAACCAATTTAGAATTACGATTAGTTTCGTATCTTTTAAGATGAAAATACTGATTTTCTAAGTTGTGATTGCTGATATTAGCTTGAAGATAACTTACTAAATTTTGAACAAATAATAAATAGCTTGGCTCGTTATAAATATTATTGTCTAAACTAACAAAATCTTCAATTAAGTTTGCTTGTTTGCAATTTAAAATATTGTAAAGAGAGTATTTAATCTTATATAACAAAAGTTCTTTTTCATTTGCTTGTTTAAGTAGATCGTGATCAAGAATAGTTGCGGCAATGAATAATTTTGAACTTAAATTAGTTTTATTAAAGTCTAAAATTTTATTTTCAAGTTCTTTAAAATGTTTTAAATTAATTTTTTTAGTTACAAAATATAAAATACCATCTTCAATTCATATTTTCGTTTTACTATGGTTCAGTTGATAAATATCTAAAAGATCAATTAGATCAGAGTTTTCAATTTTGTTATTGTAAAAATATGGTTTTAAAGCAAAAGCTAAAATTGTATTTTGTTCATAAAGCTTAAATTTACCTTTATTAGCAACATTACTAATAGCTTTTGGTGATTTAAAATCATTATGTTTAGCTCATTTAATGGAACAAATGTATTCATTATTTTGAATTGGATTAATTGTTAAACGATATGGAATATCGCTTAAAATTGTTTTATCAAAATGCATAATGATTTTTTCAATTAAATTAAATTCTTTATCATAATTTTTATTAACTTTAAATTTGATTTCAAGATGCTTGGTTTGATAACTATTGAAATATTCACTTAAAATTTCCCGATCATCTGAATCAATAAATTCTAAAAAATCATCAAGTGGAATGTAACTAAATTCATCAAATTTAGATTTTTTAGCATCAAATAAAGTTGATAAAAAACGATATTTAGGGTTAAGTCTTAATACTCGTTTATTGTTATTGTCAATTTTAAAGAGAATAATTCCTGATGAAGAACGAAAGTTAAAATAAAAGGAAACAATGACAAAACCAACACAAATTAAAATAAAAAAGAGAATTAATAGTGAAAAAATAATAACAATCATATTTTATTTAGAAATTACCTTAATTGAAGGGTGATATTTATTGAGTGTTTTAACTTTTTTATCTTTAACAAATTCAACAGAAATTTCATTAGTATTAACATCAATTACTTCACCTTCACCAAAAACTACGTGACTAATAATATCTCCAACAATAATGTTTTTATTAATTGTTTTAATATCTTCTTCATTACCATCAACATTAAATGGAGTTTCATCGTGTGATTCAAGAAGAATAACTTTTTCTTTTTCAATTCCCATTTCATCAATAAAACGAGATGGTTTCTTTGAAATATCTGTTCCGATGATTGTTCCTCTTGCGTCAGAAATAAAGAGTTTTTTTCGAGCACGAGTAACAGCAACATAAGCAAGACGACGTTCTTCTTCGAGGTTGTTAGCAACTTCTTCAGGATTAATTTCGTCGTTTTTAATTAAATCTTTTTGATTTAGTGCTCGTGCACTTGGAAAGACACCTTCGCTTAAACCAACTAAAAAGATATTATCATATTCAAGACCTTTAGCAGAGTGAATTGTCATAAGAGAAACATAATTAGGGATATTATCGTATTCATCTGATACACTCATTAGTGAAACCATATTTAAATAATCTTCAACACTTTTTGTTGGATTTTTAGCTTCTCATGTTGTAATTGAATTAATTAATTCCTTTACATTATCAACTGCACTACCACGAAGATTTTTGTTTCCTTCAATGTGTTGATAGTATCCAATTTCTTGTAAGAAATTATCTAAAACAACGCTAATTTTTTGTCTTCTTTGTTTGAGTAAGGCACGATATTGAATAATTGTTTTAATAAACGGATAAATACTTTCTTTGATTAATTTAGGAGAAATAGGTAAGGTTTTTAAATTTTCCTTTAAACAGTTAAATAAAGTTTTTTGTTTTGATTTTGCATAATTTGTTAATTTTTGTAAAGTTGCAGTTCCGATTCCACGAGTTGGAATGTTAATAATTCTTTCAAGAGCAACTGTTTGACCATTTTCTAAGACCCTTAAAAAGGCGATTGCATCCTTAATTTCAGTTCTTTGGAAGAATTTGGTACCATTGAAAATTTTGTGGTTAATTCCCTCATTGATTAAAGCTTCTTCAAAAGGACGTGAGTAGTAATTAGAACGATATAAGATAGCAATATTTTTTAATTGATTTTTTTGTTTTTTAAGTTCATTAATTTTTTGAACAACTCAGCGAGCTTCAGCTTCAACATTAAAACCATGATAAAATTCAATTTGTTCTCCTGGTTCATTGTTTGTTATTAAATCTTTGTGAAAACGATTTTGATTATGTTTAATTAGTAAGTTAGCTGCATGAAGAATATTTTGAGTTGAACGATAATTTGTGTCTAAAACAATTGTTTTTGTGTTTGGAAAATCTTTGTCAAAATTCAAGATTAAATTAACATCAGCTCCTCTTCAGTTGTAAATTGTTTGATCTGGATCACCAACAATAGTAAGATGAGTATCCTCCTTAACAAGAGCTTTTATAATTTCATATTGTTTAACTGATGTATCTTGAAACTCATCAATTAAAATGTATGAAAATTGATTTCGATATTCATCCGCAATATCAGGGCGTTGTTTGAATAGTAAATGAGTATAGATAATTAAGTCATCAAAATCAATTGAACCTTTAGCTGCTAATTGATTTAAATATTCTTGATAAATTTTCGCAATTAATTCAGAAGCTTCATCTTTTAATTTTGTTGCAACTTCTTCTTGGGTTAAATCAAAACTTTTTGCTCACGAAATGTATTGAATCATATTCTTGTAACTAATTTCATGGACAGAAATTTCTAAATTTTGATAAATTTCACTTAAAATTTGTCTTTGATCAACTTCATCAATAATTAAGAAATTTTGACGAAAACCTAATGCATTAATATGTTTACGAAGTACCTTAGCACAAAATGAGTGAAAAGTATAGACATTAATTTTGATATCAGGTTGCACATACTGAGAAATTCTTTCAACCATTTCGTTAGATGCTTTATTTGTGAAAGTTACACCTAAAATTTGACTTGGAGAAATTCCTAAGTCATTAATCAAATATGCAACTTTACGAGTTAAGACTTTTGTTTTACCACTTCCTGCTCCTGCGATAATCCGAAGTGGTGATGCAAAATATTCAACTGCTTCTTTTTGTTTATCATTTAAATCTGCAAGTAAATTTATTTTCTTTAACATCATGATTTCTCCTAAGTTAATTCTTCTGCTTCAATTTCTAATTCAACGAAGAAAGGACGATATGGTCTATAATAAGGTAAAAGTTTGGGAAGGTTTGGAAGCTCAACTTCAATTGGTTTTTTTTCAACAATCCGAGTTCCTGAAATAAGGTCAATGAGGCTTAGTCTTTTAACATTCACGATAATAAATAAAAATCCAAGTGAATTAGTTAAAAGTCAAAGATTAATAAGTGCAATTGTTAAATTTTTTACTAATGGATTAATTATGTTGTATTTAAATTTTAAAGTAGAACTTATTTTAGAATCGGTAGTTTTAGTAATTAATTGAAATTGCGAATTTTCAAAATCGTTATATCAAATTCCACTTATGAAAATAATGATAATAGCCGAAAGTGCTAAGCTCATAAAAATATTTCGAAGTAACAATCCTTTAAAACTAAATTTTTTAGTTGTTTGATTAATCATTTTAATTTTAAAAATTCAATTACCAATTGTTTGTCCGTTTGTAATTGATGGAACAGCAAGTGAGTAAAAATTTATTCAAATTAAGGTGAGTAAAAAAGGTAATAAAAATAATCATTCATTTTTAAGCATTTTTTCACGTTTAAAAACAAGAAAAAGAACTAATGCACCACCTATTGACAATAATAAATCAATGAAATTTGAACCAAACCTTTTTCAAGGTTTTGCATTTTGATAAAGCAAAATTACTCCAAACCATTTAAAATTTTATTTTTAATTAGTTTTTTAATAGGTGTGCTAAGCATTGAAGCTTCAGCTGAATGTTTGAGCATATAAATATTTTGGTCTTTAAAATTTTGAAAATCGTTAGAATCTTCAAGTTTTTGAATAAAACTAAGATGTTTATCAATCAACTTTTGACTACGTGTAATATTGATTTCTGAATTTTTAAAATATTTAAGTGTGCTATAAAAGTAAGTTGTTTCGCTTAAAAGTCCTGTTAAAATTAATTTCAAAAAGTAATATTTAGCATAATTAATTTCTTCTTTCACTTCTCGTTTTTGAGTTATTAAAAAGTTGTTTAGAATATCAAAAGTAGCAATAAAATTCTTGGTATTTAATCAAAGGTCAGAACCAAAATATTCACGGTAGATTCTAAAATCAAGATATTTATAATCTTTAGCTTCAAGTAAAAGTAAATAATTAACTAATAAACAAATTTTAGAATCGTTAGTTGGAACATTTTTCATTTGAACTACTTTTTGAACTAATTCTTTTTTGAAAATTTTGTTAAAAATAAATGGGAAAGAATATGCGATTGCTTCTTGATTATCGACTAAATTAAAAATTTGATTTGGTTCAATTCTTGCTTTGGGTTTAAATTTTGTTGTCCCTAAAATCCTTGGCTTAAATTCTAAAATATCAACATTAGCTTCTTCTGCATTCTTAATCATTTTAGCTATATAATCGTTTTTTAAATTGTTATCAGAATTTAAAACAGCAACATATTTGCCTTTAACTAATTTAAAGGCATTAATTAAGTTTTGCTCATATGATTTTAATTTGCTATTGTAAATTACATTTAAACGATTTTTAAAGAAGAGTGAATGATTTTTGATTACTTCAAAAATTTTCTTAGCCTCAGTGTTTTTGCTAATTGACAAAATCACTTGAAAATCTTGATTTGTTTGATCCTTTAAATCTTTTAAAAATCAATCAATATCCTTAGCAGAATCACCGATTAGTGAAATAACTGATAATTTCATTTTTTTACCTCTTTTATAATAAAAAAACTATAAAATTATTAGAAAAACAACTTATAGTTTATTCATACTAATTTTATCATAAATGGGGTTATTATATCGCTTTCTTCCTTAGCTATTTTTAATCAGCAAAGTAAAAAAGAATGATTTTATAATTAATTTATCTATAAATAATTTTTGTATCTTTTTCATTAAATAAAAAACAGTATAGTTTTAAAATCATATATTAGGATAAATAAATTAGACACTTAACGTCGCATGTGTTAAAAAACCATGCGGCGTTTTTCAATTTAAATTTGATTGAGGTCTTTCGAAGTTATATCAAGAAAAATATTTAGATATGATTGAATTCACTTCGCTATCTAACATTTTATCAGTTTCATAAAAATCTAATAATTCTCTTTGAATTAATGCAAAAATAAATTCGGAAGGTCTATTTGCTAATGAATTACCTTTTGGAGACATTGATTGTTTAGTATTTACATTTTTTAAAAATTTAGAAAAGGCAAAATTTGCATATTCAATTCCGTGATCTGAATGAAAAATAGTAGGTTTGATTTGATGTTTATCAAGAGTATCTTGAACAAGCTTTATAGTAGATGCAGAATCTCTTATATCCGATAAAGTTCAATTTAAAACAGTGTTACTAAAAGTTTCGGTGATAACATGAAGAAATCTCATTCCTTCTTTTGTTTTAATAAATTTAATATCTGCATGTAATTTTTCACCAAAATAATTTGATTTAAAATTTCCTTGAACTAAATCTGATGCTCAGATTCTAGAGAATTTTACCTCTTTGTTTTTCTTTGATTTTTTCTTTTGATATGCTCTTGATTTATATTGATTAAATTCATAATTTAGTCTAAATAAATATGAAGAAATTCTTTTTTGGTGCGTTAATAAGTATTTTTGATAAAGTTTATCTCTTCCTATAACAAAATTAGAATTTTTAGCTTCTAAATTAATTCAATTAATTAATTCATGATCAATATATTTCTTTTTGTCAATTTTTTCTTTCTTAGAACAAGAGTAATAAAAAGAAGTTCGATTTAATTTCAAAACTAATGAAATTTTTGAAATATTTCTAAATTGTTTACTTTTTTCTTCTTTTCTTTTTCTAATTTTTTCAAAAATTTCTTGTTGCTTTACTCCTCTTTCTTCCAAAATTTCTTCCATAATATCCTGATAAAGATCTCTATCTTCCTCACACAATTCATTGATGCTAACTCTTTTTCTTCTTCCTGAGTTAGGTTTTTTACTTTTACCTGATTTACTTTCTAAATTATTCATGTTGAAATTATATATTTTTATCCAACTCTTTAATAAAGCTTTCGCTCTTCTATAAGGATTCTCATGCTTACCCTCTTTTCTTTGTTTTATGATTTGATATCTTTCTCAAAAATCTTCAACAAAAGTTATAATCGCTATTTCAAAACCTTCTTTTTGGTAAATGTGGATATATTTTAATTTTTGTTCTTTTGTAAATTGTTTTAAACGCATAAAAAAGACGCACTCCTTTCTTTTTGGAATGTGTCTAATTTTTTTATCCTGATTTAATAGTTTTAAAATCAAACTATACTGTTTTTAAATTTCGAATATTTACAAATAAAATATTAAATAATTTTATTTTCTTGTATTTCAAAATGCAAAAATTGCAAAAGGAACTATTAAGATCAAGAAGAATCCAAGCATTCATTTTCATAAATTACTTTTTGGTAATTTATCTTCTGGATAATTGTTTAAAGCACTATTAATTACTTCAGGAGCTAAATTAAAGTGTAATTTTAAAATTTGTTGTTTTTGATCTTTAGTTAAGTTAAGACCATTTTTATGCATTAATTCAAAATAATTAGTTGCTTGTAATTTGTGCTTCACTTCTTCAAATCAACTTGGAAGATTTGAAAAATCTTTTTTGAGAAATTCTTGATATTCTTTTAAATTATTTTCACGAATAATATTTGCTAATTCATAGCTAAATTCAAAGATTTGTTGTTCGTTTTGAATTTGTTTTTCAAAAGCACGTGCATATTCTTGGTTTTGATCAACATTAAATACAATTGCTTTTAATTGATCTGCTAATTTTTCAAAATATGGCTTTTGAGCATCACTATTAAGAAATGGTTGTAATTGACTTTTAAATAAAATTAAGTTTTCTAAATTTAAAAGTAAAGATTCTTTGTCATCAAGTGGGAAATTAGCAAGATCTTGTAGTTCTTTTTTAAGATTATCAAATTGATACTTATTTAATTTAAGTTCATGAGCATTTTCATGAAGTTTTACAAAAATTTGATTTGTTTTTGCAGCATCACTTACTAATTTATTAATTTCATCCTTATTACTTGCGTTTTGATTTTTAATCAAATTATTAAAGTATTCTTTTTGTTTAGCACTAAGCTCTCCAAGTGCATTAACCTTATCGATTGCCTCTTGTTTTTCTGTATTATCTTGTTTTGCTTTTTGTAATAATAAAGCTCTTTGGCGTGAAGTTGTAGCTTGATTCATTAAGTTTTGATAGCTTTGTTTTTCTTCATTATTTAAGTTTGCTAAATTATTTAACTGGGTTAAAACTTGCTCTGCTGTTAAATCTAAGAAGTGTTGAGCTTGCTCGATTGCTTCAATTCGATCTTGAATTTCACTAAGTAAAGCAAATTTACCTTTAGCTAAAACTTCTTTAGCTTGCTCGATTGCGTCTGTATAAGCTAATTTATCTATTTGTTCACCATTTTGGAAGCCAGCACTTTGCTTATAAGAATCTTCTTGGTTAACTAAATTATTTAACTTATCAAATAATTCATTTTTGAGAGTTTTATCTTTAAGTCTGTTATAAGCATCTTTTAAATTATTTAAAACACTACTAATGTATTCACTTGTGTAGTCACTTAAACTTTCAAGATTTAAAAGTTTTTGACCTGCTTCAAGAGCAAGATTGAAGTTGTTTTGACGCTCACGATCTGAATCCATGTAGTCAAATTGCAATTCTGGGTTAAGATTTTGATCTCTTAAAATGACTTTTTCAATTAAATCTTGTAATTCAGCAATATCATTTCCAGCGTTTTCAACTTTGCTAAGAACATTTTTAAATTTGTTTAAATTTGTCTCATAATTTGGATCGTTAATATCAATTTGAGTTAAGCGATCTAATAAAAATTCTTTATCCTTATCATTTAGATTAGAATTGTTTTTGATTTGATTAATTAATTCAATTACACTATTTAAATTGCCAAATGCATTAGGATCATTTAAGTTGTTAATCTTAGCGATTTGACCTCTTAATGCTTCTTTTTGAGATTTTTTATCAAGCAATGTATTTACATCTTCTAATTTTGCAAGTTGATTTGCTTGATTTTTGAAGGCATCATCAGGTTCATTAAAAATATCAATATTCACAAGAGCGTCAATTAAGTCTTTTTTCTCTTGGACTGAAAGATTATCATTTGAGTTAATTTTTGCAATTTCATCTAATTTTTTATTAGCATTTGCAAGATGAGCATCAATTTGAGCTAATGGATCTTTATTTTCAGAATAAGCAGGAATTTTAAGTAATTCTTTTGCTAATTTATCTTGTTGATCGTGTGATAGATTTTGATTGCTTCTAATTGTGCTAATTAAATTATATTTATTAATAATATTTTGATCTGTTGAGTTTTCCTGAATGATTCTTTGGATCGCTTTATCATTTTCAGTCGGATCTAAATTAAGTGGTAAACTTGCGATTTGACGCATTAACTCTTGTTTATCTTCATCAGTAATACCATTTGAATTTTTCACAAGAGCAATTGCGGCCATTTTGTTTTCTAAGTTTTTAACTTCATTTGAAATCGAATCTTTAACAAGTTTGTTGTTATCTAAAGCGACTAATTGATCAATCAAAATGTTTTGGACTAAATCATTTTGAATTGGAGCTACTAGATCTTGATTTTCTTGAATTTCTTTAATAAAATCAACTCTTACAATTTCATGATCTAATTTGGTTACAAAATCTGGCTCATTAATATTGTTAATAAGCTCTAAAGTTTGATTTTTAATAGCAGTTTTTTTATCATCTTCTAAATTACTTAATGAATCTAATTTAGATAATTGATCATAAAGATTTTGATATTTCTTTAAATTATTTTCAATTGCTTCTTTATTAACATTTTGGTTTTCGTATGTCTTTTTAGTATCAGTTATAAAAGCTTCTAAAATTTTATTTTTTTGCTCTGGTGAAAGTGAATTTGAATCAAGATCATCAAATTTTTTCATCAATTGTGCTTGTGAAGTTAAATTAGCTAACTTAATTTCTAATAAAGTTTCACTTAAAGCTTCATCTTCGGGTGCAACTGTTCCATCGCTTTTTTTCTTATCATCATCAAATGAAAATAGTGAATCGTTATTAACGATTTCTGATAATTTGTTTAAACTTTCAACCGCAAGACCTGATTCGTCCAATTTAACTAATGTATCAATTTTCTTGTTTAAAGTTAAAGTTTTCTTGATGTAATCCGCATTTTGTGGATCAAGCTCTTTCATTTTGTTTAAATCTTCCTTAATGTATGAAAGATTTCTTGCATTAGCATACTTACTTGAATCATCGCTAGTATTTTGATCAAATAATGTATCTAATTTTGTGACAGTTTCCATGATTTCTTCAACTCTTTTATTAACATTTACTAATAAGTTTTCGGCATTTGTATAGTTAGAGTTATCTGTATATAAATCAGAAACTTGGGTCATTAATGCTTTTTTAACATTCTCTGGCAAGTTCTTATTATTTTGAATTTCTACTATTTTGTCATAAACATTATTAAATACACTTATTTTTTGATCAAAAGTTGTTCCATTAAGAGGTTTATTATCTATTCATGTTACACGAGTTAATAATTTTGTTTTAAAATCTTGACCATCTCTTACAACTGGACCTTGAATGTTATTTAAAATCTTAGCAGCAGCTTGAACTTTAACTAAATAAGCTTCCATTCTTTGCTTAAATTCTGAGTTATCTTTTTTATCATAATGAGGTGTATCCATGTCGTGACTTGCTAAAAAGATTCAGTCAAAAAGCGAAGAACCTCTAACATAGTCATTTCTTCCTTGCGGATCTGTATCTCAATATTTAGTTGCTTCTGCGTTTGAAATACTTTGAGATTTAATTTCAAAAATTTTAATTAATGTATTAATGTAAGCTTGAAGATCTGTCAAGTAATTTTCTAATTTTGTTTCTTGTTTTTCAAATTCTTCACCAGTAACTGTTGAATTTGGTGCAGGGAAAAGTTGACTTTCATTTCCTGTTACTATTCTTCTTAAAATTTCTGTTAAATAAAATTGTGTTCCGTATTGTGAATAGTTCGGGAATTTACCAACCTCACCAGGTCTATTAGGTCATGAAGAGTTTGCTAATGTAACTGTTTGTGCTCTAAGATACTCAGTTTTTAATCTTCTATCAAATTGCTCATAATTATCAGGGATATTCATGATAAATTTAATTATTGTTGATCTTTGAGCTGAATTGTTTCTTTCGTTAATGTATCCTTCGTGTTCTACACCATCAATTACATATTTATTATTTGCAATAGTGTTAATTGCTTTTGCTTTTTCAATGTACATATAAATTTTATGTTCAATTGATTCTTGGGTTTCATTATTATCAAATGGATTTAAAGCTAATAATTTATCATTTAAATCTTTAAGTTGTTGTCTGCTACTAAAATTATTTAATTTTTTAATTTCAGAAATTTTACTTGCAATTTCTTTGAATAAATTTAATTTTTGAATTGCTTGACTAAATGATGCATCATTATTAGCAATATTTGAAATAGTTTTGATTTTATTAAATAATCCCTTAGTGTACTCTTTTCCTGTTACAACTGGATTATCTAAGCTTAAGCTTGCGATAAAATCAGCTACATCTATTTTAGAATGTAAAAACTCTTTGAATGATTCACTTCAAGTATTATTTGTATTAAGTTCTTCTATGTAATTTTTTCAAAAAGTTTTATTTTCTTCACTAAGATGTGTTTGCGAAGTAATGTAAGCATTAATTTCATCTTTAACTGTCGAAGATGTTTCGCTAGCAGAAATTACCGCAATTGGCAATAATGCAGCTGAAGTAGCTAACATTCCCTTCTGAATTTTTAGTTTTAAATTAGTTTTAATCTTATTCATATTGTTCTCCTAAACATAATAAATTTTAACAATTTTTATTTTTTAGCTATGCAAATGGAAAATGAGAAAACAAAAATCATAGAAAAGTTTCTATGATTTCAGATTTTCATATTTTTAAATTAATGGTTTTGTTCAGTTTGCTAAAAATTCGGTAATTAAAGTTTTGTTTTCTTTTAATTCATGAGAATTTTTAATTATTTGACAATACTTATCATAGTTTTCGAAGATTTTTGCGACTTTATTTACGTCGTTTCCGTAAAAAACATCCATAGTTTCATATTGACTAAACATACTGCGACTATCAAGGTTATTTGTTCCAACTCAAGCGATTTGATGGTCAATTAAACCAATTTTTGAATGAAGAAAATGATCCTTAAATACTCTTACTTCTAAACCATGATCAATCAAGGTCGCTAATTGTGATAAAGTTACTTGATAAACTAACTTTTTATCCGGAAGTCCTGGAATATAGATTATAATTTTGACCCCACGCTTTAATGCTAAAATCATTTGTTTTTCAAGCGAATTGGTTAATGAAAAATAGGGGGTTGAAATAATGATTGATTCTTTAGCATCACCAAACATTTGTAATCAATAATATTCAGCTTCTGAGTGGTTAAGCGATGGTGAATCAGAAACCAAAAGAGTATCATTTCTAAAACTTTGACCATGATAAATTTTAGGATCAATCAAATATTTATTCACTTCAAGTTTTTCACGAGCAATAATATCTCAAAATTGAATAAAATGTAAGTTGTACGCATTAACATATGGACCAGTAATTTTATAATTTAAATCAATTCAATGACCATACTTAACACTTAATGAAGCGTATTCATCGGAAATGTTATTTCCACCAGAAAAAACATATTGAGAGTCAATGATAATAAATTTTTGGTGATTACGACTAAAACTAGCAGCATTAATAAAAGGATAATAAATTTTTCCGATAAACTTAACTTTTGCACCCAATTTAGCAAGTTTTTTAAGTTCTTTTTTTTGTGAAAACATTGCACCAAAATCATCAACTAATCACTTTATTTCCACACCTTGATCAATTTTGCGTTTTAAAATTGAAATAAATTCGTTAGAAATTTCGCTTTTCTTAATAATATAAGAAACAATAAAAATACTTTTTTGTGCTTTTTCAATTTCATTTAATAAATTTTGATAAAAACGATATCCTTCTTCATAAAAATCAATATTGGATTTTAGGATCTTTAATTTACTAATTTTGCTAAGTTTACCTATCGGTGAATTTTCGGGTGTTTGACAATTGCAAACTTCTAAATGGTTCTCAATTTTATAAAATTTGGAATTTAAAAGTTTAACTTCATACTTGTTAATGAACATTAACCCAAAAGTTAGGAAAATCGCATGTCCAATTACAGGAAAAATCAAAATTAAATAAATTCAACTCATTTTAGCGTTAGTTTGTCGTTTTTGGTGATAAATAACTATTGTAAATAATAAGTTAATAAAATATAAAAAAGCTAAAAAGAACCAGTTAAAAAGAATATTAACACGAATAATGAGCATCGTAAAGCTAGTGATTATTCCAATAAAAATAATTAGTTGAACATTGAAAATAAACAATTTCTTCAAATTAATATTAATTTTTTTCATCATATAAATTTTATTCTAAATTTATCAACAAACAAAAAAGTTATCCTTTCTTTTTAAAGAGGATAACTTTTTTAATTATTCATCTAATTCATCGATTCTTGCTTGGTGTCTTCCACCTTCATATTCGGTTTTAATATATTCATCAACCATAGCTTTAGCTTGTTCGAAAGACACTTGTCTTCCACCAAAAACAAGAACATTTGCATTATTATGTTGTTTTGCTAGGTGTGCATCTTCAACAGAAACAACTCTGGCTGCACGAATCCCTTTGTGACGATTTAAAGCATAAGAAATTCCAAGACCTGTTCCGCAAACACCAATTCCAAAATCTGGTTTTCTTGAATCGATATAATTTGCTAATTCTTTTCCTTTTTCTGCGTAACTTACTGATTTAGCGTCTGTATCAGGTCCTAAATCTACTGTATCATAACCAAGTGAACGAACATAATCACGAAGTTCTTCTTTAAGTTTAAATCCAGCGTGATCGCTAGCAAGTGCAATAACTTTTTTCATATTATTTTCTCCTTCAAATAACAATCTAGTTAAATAATTATAAAACTTTTAAAAATAAAATTTTGTTTATTTTTCGTTCGTTTTGCTAGAAAAAAATATTTATTAATTGTTATGAGTAAAATTCAATACGATTCAAGAGATTGTAGTCTTTATGTTTTTGGGGAGTTTTTAAATTTTGTAGAAAATCAAAAAGTTTCTATTCAAGATCTAAAAATGTCGGCTTTTTATCAATCAAATGGAATTAGTTTTGAAACGCTTCAAAATTTAATTTCAGACTTCGGATATGATCTTGAATTATTTAATTGTGAATTTCAGGATTTTATACAAATTGAACAAACAGAATTACCATTAGCTTGCGTTGTCAAAAATAATGATCTTTCGCATCTTGTTTTAGTTTATAAAATCCATAAAAACAAAATTTATTATTATGATCCTGAACAAGGTAAGCTAAAAATTCAGTTTGAAGATTTTGAAAAAATATTCTTAAATATAGTTGTTAATTTTAAAAAATCTAGATCATCCAAAAACAATAATCCTTCAAATGAGAATCTTATTTCTTTAACTCAATTTGAATTTAAAACCCCACATTTTGTTCTGCTTTTTCAAAATATTATTGAATCTGTTTTAATTTTTAGCTTGCCATTTTTAAATAAATATGTTTTGTCAAAAATAATTCCTTTTTATTTACAAAATCAAATAATTATTTTGTTTGTTCTGTTTTGCATTTTGCTTCTTATTACTTTTTTATTCAAATTATTTTCAAGCAAATATTTAAATTTTCAACTTCTTGCAATTAACAAATTTTATTTAACAAGATTTATTGATAATTTGAGTACAAATAACTTTAATTTAATTGCAAAATTTAGCTTAGTAGAATTAAGAAATAGGTTAAATTCGCTTTACAATTTAAGTAGCTTATATTTGTCATTTTGGCCAAATGTAATAAGTTCATGTTTTTCATTAGTTCTTGCTTTTTTAGCATTACATAAAATTAATTTATTTCTCCTTTTCATAATTTCTTTTTATGCTTTTTCTGGATTAATAACTTCATTTTTATCACATAATCTTTATCGGTATAAATATCAAAATTTATTAAAAGATAGTTATCAAATTGATAAAACAATTAATAATTATTTTGTAAGTTTAAAAGGCAATTGTGATTTGTTGTTAAAAAGAAAAATTTATCAAGATTTCAATTTAATCCAAAATCAATTTAATGAAAAAACACAAAAATTCCAAAATCAAGTAATTAATTTAGAAGTTATTAATCAACTTATTGAAATTTTTACTCCATTTTTTGTCGTGATTGTTGGAAGTTTTTTAATTTGAAATAATCAAATGAGTTTAATTGAGCTTCTTTTTTTAATGACTGCCGCAAATCTTTTAACAAGACCAATTAAATCTTATTTTCCGTTAGCTAAATTGTTCTTTCAAAGAAATAAAGATTTAGAAATATTGAAAATTTTTAATTGAGAAAAGTACAAAAATATATCTGGCCAAAATCAAGTTTTAAAAATTCGAGCAATTGAAATCAATACTTTTGAATATCAGTATCCATTTACTAATAAAATTGTTTTAAAAATCGATAAATGTATTTTAACTTCTAAACACTTTTTAAAATCTCCAAATGGTTCGGGTAAAAGTACCCTTGCTAAAATTTTAAGTGGAAATTTACCTTATTTAAATGGTGAAATTTTAATAAATGAGAAGTTAATTAATCTATTTGAAAATAATTCATACAAGGAAAAAGTTTATTTAGTTGATTCGAATTTTTTAGATTTAGATTTAACAATTAAAGAATTTTTAAATTTCAATTGTTCAAATCAAGAAGTTTGAGATTTCTTAACAAAAACAAATTTGATAGAACTTTTCAAAGAAATGAAAATTGGAACAAATTTAGAAATGAAATTAAATAATTTATCAATAGGGCAACAACAATTTGTGAAATTGGTAAAGTTATTCGCCATCGAATATGACTTAATAATTTTAGATGAGGCATTTGAAAATCTATCTCCCAAAATTCTAGTTAAGCTTTTTGAACTTTTAAAGCAAGAATTGGATAAGAAAATAGTTCTTGAAATTTCACATCACAACCGCTTTCTTTTTGAAAATTCAGAGGAAATTAAGCTATGTTAAAGAAGAATCAATTAGGTTATTTAGAATTTTTACTCTTATTAATTCTTTTTCTTGCTTTTGGTATTTTTCTTTTTTGTTGCTTAAATTTTAAATTTAATAAATTTTCACAAGCGTTAATTTTTAGAGAAGATGATGAATTATGACTTAGAAATATTGAATTAATCGATCTTCAAAAAACAAAATATGACATTCATTTTCAATATAATAATCACTTTTACACAAGTTTTATCAAGATTCAAGAAATAGCTAATGAAAGAATTAAAATCGAAAATAATCAATTGCTTGAAATAATGAGTCAGAAAAATCTTTACAACTTAACTATTTTTGTTAAACTAGATCAAGTAAATTTTATAAAACTACTTTTAACTTTTAATAACTAGCATTAATAATTTAATATAATTAATTTATGCAAAAAGCACAAATTGAATTAAATATCAAAAATAATATTAAAAAAGCTACTATTTATGAAACAGAAATGTATCAAATAATAGAAAATTTTGCTCAATATTTCAAGATTAAGAAACCAATTATTTTAGATGTAACTATTGTTGGACCCCAAAAAATTCGTAATTTAAATCGAGATTATCGTGGAAAAGATTATGTAACTGACATTTTATCTTTTGATTTTCGAGATGAAGAACTTTATGGTTCTTTACCATTTTATCACTTAGGTGAGCTAGTTATTTGCTGAGATAAAGTTTTAAGGCAATCTAAAAAATTTGGACATTCAACAAAAAGAGAGTTCTGTTATCTTTTCGCCCACGGACTTGTTCATTTAAAAGGTTATGATCATGAAATTGAAGCAGAAAGAATTATTATGAATCAAATAGTAGACGATATTTTTAACCCATTAAAAATATCAAGAGAGGAATAAATATGTCAAAACATGAAAAATTACTTGAATTACTAACTAAATCTTATGCACCTTACTCTAAGTTTCCTGTTGCTGCTATTTTAGTTGCCGAAGATGGAACAGAATATTACGGAGTTAATGTTAAAAATGCAGCATATCCATCAGGTCTTTGTGCCGAAAGAAGTGCAATGTTTGGTTCTGTTGCTTATGGTGGTAAAGTTGGACATTTTAAAGAAATTCACATTATTAGTGGTAAAAACGAAATAATTAGTCCTTGTGCAGGATGTAGACAAGTTATGACTGAGTTTATGCCGCTTGATGCCAAAGTTATTCAATATAGTAATGATGGAAAACAAATAAGAATTAATACAGTTGAAGAACTTGTTCCTTATTCAATTAGAGTAGAGGAAATTACAATTTAGTATGAAAATTTGTTTTGCAACAATTCTTGGTAGACCCAACGTTGGAAAAAGCAGTCTTTTAAATGCAATTGTTGGCTATAATGTCGCAATAGTAACACCAACAGCTCAAACTACAAGAGATCAAATTACTGGAATTTATACAGAAAATGAATATCAAATTATCTTTTCGGACACACCAGGAATTCATAAACCATTAAATAAATTAGGTGAAGCTTTAAATAAAAATGCGTATGATTCAATTAAAAATATTGATGTTATTCTCTTTTTAACACCAGCTGATGAATTAATTGGTAAAGGTGATGAAATGATTTTAGAAAAAATCAAGAACATCCCTCATAAAATAGCTGTTGTATCTAAAATTGATAAAATTAAATCCAACCCTTCATTTTTGGAAGAAAAATTAAGAGAATTAGAAAAATATAATTTCGAGCATATTGTATCTACTGATGTCAATAATTTTAGTTCAATTCAAGCTTTAATTGACCTTTTAAAAACTTATACATACCCTGGTGAAGCTCAATATGATGTAGATTATGTTACTGATAAATCAATGCGTTTTCTTGCTAAAGAAATTATTCGTGAATCAGCAATTAATCGTCTATACCAAGAACTTCCGCACTCAATTGCTGTCGAAGTTACTGATTTTATTGAAGATCCTGAACATCTTGAAATTAATGCAATTATTTATGTCAAGAAAAGCTCGCAAAAAGGTATGGTAATAGGTAAAGGTGCTCAAATGATTAAAAATATTGGAATTGATGCTCGCAAGAAAATTTCTCATCAATTTGATATACCGACCATTTTAAACCTGAAAGTTAAAGTTGCTAATAAGTGAATTGACGATGAAGAAACTTTATCTAAATTTGGATATAGAAACTAGGCTAGTCCTAGTTTTTTATTAAAAATTGATTTTTTTAAAGATAATTAAGTTAATTTTTTGATTTTTAAAAATTTATTTTAAAATTTATATACTATGAATAAAGGTAATAATTTAAACTTTGAAGCAATCGTAATAGGTGGTGGACACGCAGGTGTTGAAGCTACTTTTGCCTTAGCTAATAAAAATCACAAAGTGGCTTTAATTAGTTTTGATTTATCAAGACTAGCAATGATGCCATGTAATCCATCAATTGGCGGACCTGCAAAAGGAATTATCACACGTGAAATTGATGCTCTTGGTGGAGTTCAAGGATATTATAGTGACCTTGCAATGATCCAAATTAAAATGTTAAACGAATCAAAAGGTCCTGCCGTTCGTGCTTTAAGAGCTCAAATTGATAAAGAAAAATATTCAAAAATCATTAAAGAAGACCTTTTAAAACATCCAAATGTTTCTTTAATTGAGGGTGTTGTTGAAGAAATTTTAGTCAATGAGAAAAATGAATTTAAAAGTGTTAAGTTGGATAACGGTCAAGAAATTGAAGCGAAAGTTCTTGTAATTACAACCGGAACTTATATGAATTCTAGAATTTTAAGAGGTGAAGAAATCACAATTAGTGGTCCTGATAACCAAAAGACTACACCTAAAATTAGTCAATCACTAAAAAGTCTTGGATTCGAATTACAAAGATTAAAAACCGGAACACCTAAACTAGGACAGAAAAAATTAACAATTTATCAAATTGGATAGCCCCATACTATATTCGTATGGGGTTTTTCAATTTAGACATGATTGAATTCTAAATTTGTTGTATCAATTAACATAATTAGATATTACTTTTTCTAGTTCACTCAAAGTCATAGCTTTGATATTTAAATCTCTAATTAATTCAGTTTTTAAATTTGAAAATCAATATTCCACAACTCTATTATCTAAACTGTTTCCCACTTTTGAAAGTGAAATTATTCCACCTTTATTTTGAATAAAACGAGAAAAATCATCAGATGTATAAGTTGAGCAATGATCTGAATGTAGTATAAAACTTTTTTCAAAATCAACATTTTCAAATGTTTTGTAAATTAATTTTGAATCATTAAATTTGGAAAGAGAAAAACTAATTATTTCTTTAGTTTTATGTTTAATCACTACTGAAAGATAAACATTATTGTTTATCGCATCTTTTGTCGCTGGGAGATATGTTACATCAGTAGCATATATATTTCTGTTATATACATCGTTATAATCTCTATTCACAATGTTTTCTTTTATGATAGATGTGTTCTTTACTTCTTTTAATTTTTTTCTTTTTCTGATATTGCAAAATAAACCTAAGGCATTCATATATCTTCCTAGAGTTCTTTCGTTTATGTCTATTTTATAGTGCTTTAAGATAAAATATTTTAATTTTTGTCTACCATATTTAGATCTATTTTGTTTAAATGAATCAATAATCAAGTCTTGGTACTTTATTTTTCTGGATTTATTTTTAGGAGCAAAATTATTTCTTTTATGTTTGGATATTGTTTGTCTACAAAGATACAACAAAATAGCAAGTTTATACGAAGCCATATTAATATTTGATGCCTCTTGAACTTTCTCTGTTTTAAATTTATCTTTTGTAATTTCTCTATATCTTTTTGCAATTTCAATTAAATCTTCTCGTGTAAAAATGTCTCAATTTATATCTTGTTCTTTCACTTTTCTTGACCTACCGGTTCCAGGCTTTCTTGGTTTTTTATTCATATTACAATTATAATGTTTTAATATTCCTCGTAATCTTGCTTTCACATATTTATCTTTTGCTTTTGCACCATATTTATACATAAGTTCAATTGCATACTTTTTGCCTAATTGAAAAAATGTATTATAAATTTCTTTTTCTTGTTCTTCTGTAAAATGTTTACCCATTTTTTCTCCTTTAAAAATATAAAAAATGAACATTCGAAGGAATGTTAATTTTTTCTGTCCTAGTTTAACCAGCTCGGGTTTTTGCAGATTCTATTGATTTTTCAAAAGTTGAAAAAGAAAATTTAGAAGATTGTGCTTTAACATTCTCAAACCGTTCAGGAGTTAAACTTGATGAACAAATTTCTTGTTATTTAACTTATACAAATGAAGCAACCCACAAAATTATTGAAGAAAATATCGATAAATCAGCAATGTACTCAGGATTAATCGAAGGAATCGGACCAAGATATTGTCCAAGTATCGAAGACAAAGTTATGCGTTTTAGGGATAAACTAAGACATCAAGTCTTCTTTGAACCCGAAACAGTTGAAGGTGATATTATTTATGTTAACGGAATGTCGACTTCAATGCCGGTAGAAATTCAAGATAAGATGTTAAGAACAATCCCAGGTTTAGAAAATATGAGAGTTCAAAAATGAGGATACGCAATTGAATATGATGCTTTAAATCCACTTCAAATTTCTCCGTCATTAGAATCTAAAGTTGTTCATAATATTTTTACAGCTGGGCAAATCAACGGAACTAGTGGTTATGAAGAAGCTGCTGCTCAAGGATTGATTGCGGGAATTAATGCTGGACAAAAATTAGAGAACAAAGAACCATTGATTTTAAATAGAAATGACGCATATATTGGTGTTTTAGTTGATGATCTTGTTACTAAAGGTACAAAAGAACCATACCGTATGCTTACTTCACGTGCTGAATATCGTTTATTATTAAGAAACGATAATAGTGATTTGCGTTTAAGCAAATATGCACATCAAGTTGGTTTAATTTCTGATTCAGATTATCAAAAAGTTATCGATAAATATAAAATGATTGAAGAAAAAATCCAAGAACTTTCAACACAATTTTTATCATCAAAGAGCGAACTTGCTCAAAAATACGGAATTGAAAATGGCGTTAGCTTATTAAAAGTGATTGCTCGCCCTGAAGTTTCTGCAAGTGATGTTCTTGGAGATTTTCCTTTTAAAAATGAACTAACAATTATGGTGCGTTTAGAAGGTTATATTAAAAAACAAGAAACACAAGCTCAAAAAATGTCACGTTTAGACTATTTTAAAATTCCAAGTGATATTAACTATGATGAAGTTATTAATATTGCAACGGAAGCTAAACAAAAACTTAAACAAGTTGCTCCTTTAACAATCGGACAAGCTTCAAGAATTAGTGGAATTAATCCAGCTGATATTCAAATGTTGATGTTTCATATCGAAACTAAAAATAAGAAAAAATAATGAAAATTAATTTAATTGCAGTAGGTTCGCTTTCGAAAGAATATCAAGTTCTTTATGATGATTATGCTAAGAAAATTAGTTTCTTCGCAAAAATTAACTTGATTGAAATTAAAGAACAAAAAATTGATAACATTAATTTGAAAATTAAAAAAGAAACAGAAATGATTCTTGCAAAAATTCCAAAAAATTCACAAGTTTTTTATCTTTCGCTTCGAGGAAAGCAACTTTCATCTGAAGAATTTAAAGACATTTATGTCGATGTTGATAATATTACCTTTGTTATTGGTGGGTCAAATGGAGTAGATGAATCATTCTTTCCGAATAAAATTAATTTTTCGAAAATGACCTTTCCACATCAGCTCTTTAGAATTATGCTAATTGAACAAATTTACCGTGGTTTAACAATTAAAAACAATATTACATACCATAAATAATTCTTAAAACAAAAGACTAGAATTATAAACTAGGACACGAAATATGGACACAACCATATTTCGTGTTTTTATATATTTAGGAGGTATTATGAGACAATTAAAGGCACATGAATGATTAGAACTATTCGGTAGTTATGAAGATTACAAAAATAATTTGATATCAAAAAATGATTTTGAACTTAAATATTATTCAATCAGAGGTTTTAGTTTTTTTGATAGAAAATTCAATGAGGCTAAAAAATATTTTGTCTTCAAGTATAACAGATATAATTTAGGAATGATAAATATAGAATCGCAAACAGGTAAATCATCTAAAAAAGGTAAAGGGTCAGGTAGACCAAAAAGGCAAAAAATTACTCCTATTGAAATTGTAAAAAAGGAATGAGAAAAAATGCCTAAGGAACAATTGATTGAAATTTTAGAAATTTATAAAGACTCTTTTGATAGAAATAATATTGAAGTTGATATTTCTAAAATTAAGAAATCTTCACTTTCTACAAGAAAATTGGGCCTATGCTTTAATAAATCTAAGTCAACAATTCACAATCTAAAAACTAAAGAGCAGCAAACAAGAAAAAAATCTGTAAATACTAAATATGATGAATTAATAATTAAGTCATTTAAGAAAAATAAGGGTTTGTTTGGTAGAAAAAGATTGGAAAGTTATATTAGAACAAAATTCCAAATAGATCTAAATTATAGGACTATTGGTAGAGCGATGAGAAGATTAAACTTATTTTGTTTAATCAGAAGAAAGAAAATAGATAGAGAACAAAAGAACACAAACGTAAAATTTATAGATCTTGTTAATCGTGATTATCACGGAGAGACAAACCAAATAATTGCCACTGATGTTACTTATATTTCTGCACCAAAAGATTGCTTAAACAATTTTGTATTTTTATCTGTTGCGATTGATCACAAAAGCAAATTTGTTGTTAATTATAATCTTTCAAAAAGAAATGATTTAGAACTAGTAATGGAACATATGTCTAAAATCAAAATGGATAAAAAATGAATAGCTCATTCTGATCATGGTTTCCAATATTCTTCAAAAACTTATGTAGATTTAATTCAGAAAAACAATGGTGTTGTATCAATGGGTAGAGTAGGAAATTCTTTAGATAATAGAGAAGCAGAATATTTCTTTTCAATTTTAAAATCAGAATGTTTAAAATTAATCGATATTACAAAAATAACTTTTAATGAATTAAAATCACTGATTGATGATTTTGTGTTTTGATACAACAACGAAAGAATTCAATCAGTATTAAATTGAAAAACACCTCAAGAGTGTTGAGGTGTTTTAGTAAATTAAACTTTTTGTCCACTTTTCGTGTCCCAGTTTATTAACCAGTCTTTTGTTTTTTTGTATTTTTGAAAAGAGGAATAGTTTCCAATCTATGGTTTAAAAATATTTAAAAAATAAACTTTCAATAAATAAAATATTTTATAATTCTAAAAACAATTTAAGGAGGTATTTTGCGTAATTCTCAAAAACTTAAAGATACAACAATTTTTTCGCAAACTCGGAACTACCGAATTGCATCGTTGTTATCAATTTTATTTGTTATCGTCGAAGTTATTTGTATAATTTTTATTCCTAGATTTACTCAGGATTTATTAGACAAAGGAATTCGTGAAGGAGTTTCAAAACAAAGCTCACATTATATTTGAGTTTATTCAGGAATTCTTTTTGGTTTAGCAATGCTTTCACTTTTAAGTGGGATGGCAAGTGGGTATTTTGCATCAAAAGCATCTGCTGGTCTAGCTAAAAATTTAAGATTAAGATTATTTCAAAAAATTCAAGGATTTTCATTTGAAAATTATGATCAATTTTCATCTGGAACATTGATTTCAAGATTAACAAACGATATTACTAATATTCAAAATTCATATATGATGGTAATTCGTGCTTTAATTCGTAACCCATTTTTAATGGTTGGTGCAATTATTATGGCCTTTATTACAAGTCCTAAATTAGCTTGAATTTTAGTTGTGATATTAATAGGATTAACTATTATTTTGATGACAATTATCATAATCGCATTTCCTCGTTTTAATAAAATGCTTTTAGGTAATGATTTAATCAATAACAAAATTAAAGAAAATATTGCAGGTATTAAAACAATTAAAACTTTTGTTACCGAGAAACAAGAATTGCAAGAATTTAAAGCTACAAGTGAAAGAGTTAAAAAATTAGCAATTAGAGCTGAAAAACTTGTTGCTCTTAATTCACCCGTTATGGTCGGAACAATCTTTATTTCTTTATTTTTCATCATGTTAATTAGTATTAATGTGATTGTTAAAACAAAAAATCAAGGTGAAATTTCAATTGGAATATTAACTTCATTTATTAGTTACATGTTCCAAGTTTTAATGTCATTAATGATTGCATCAATGGTTTTAATTACTTTAACAATTTCAAAAGCTTCTGCAAAAAGAATTACAGAAGTTTTAAAAACAGTTTCAAATATTCAAAATCCAAATAAACCAATTTACTTAGTTAATGAAGGTAAAATTGAGTTTAAAGATGTTGATTTTAAATACCATACTAATAAAAAACGCACACTTAAAAATATTAATTTAACTATTAACCCCGGAGAAACAATCGGATTAATCGGTTCAACAGGAAGTGGAAAATCTAGTTTTGTTAATTTAATCCCAAGATTATATGATGTTACAAATGGTCAAATTTTAATTGATAATAAAGATGTTCGTGATTATGATCTTTTTACTTTAAGAGATTCTGTAGCAATTGTTCTACAAAAAAATACTTTATTTAACGGAACAATTCGTGAAAACATAAAATGAGGTAAAGAAGATGCAACCGATCTTGAAATCGAAGAAGCATTAAAAGATGCTAGTGCGTATGATTTTATTTTCGCAAAACAAGGTTTAGATACTTTGGTCGAAGAAAAAGGTGCTAATTTTAGTGGTGGACAAAAACAACGTCTTTGTATTGCGAGAGCTTTAATTAAAAAACCTAAAATTTTAATTTTGGATGATTCAACAAGTGCTGTTGATAATCAAACAGATCGTAAAATTCGTGATACATTCAACAACAAATTTAAAAACACAACTAAAATTATTATTGCTCAAAGAATTAGTTCAATTCAAAACGCAGACAAAATTATCGTAATGCAATCAGGTCAAGTTCAAGCCTTTGATACTCACAAAAATCTTTTAAAAACAAATGAATTTTATAAACATTTATATCAAGAGCAATCTAAGGAGCAAAATGACTAAAACTCTCAAAAAGAAAAATTCTTTAGATAAAACATCTTTTAAAAGATTATTTAAATTCGTTTGAAAAGAAAATAAAGTTAAATATTCAATTATTTTCTTTTTAATTATTCTTTACAATTTTGTTTTTGCATATTCTAATTATTTCTTCGGAACAATTTTGATTAACAAATACTTAGTACCATTTTTAACACAAATTGCAGTTAATTCTCCAAATCCAAGTTTTGATTGAAAAGGGTTTACTCTTGCAATTTCCCTAATTGGTCTATTCTATGGATTAGCGATTTTTTCAAATTATTTATCTGGTCAAATCATTACTAGAATTACGCATCAAACAATCAAAAAAATGCGTGATAATCTTTATGAGCACATGCAAAGCTTACCAATTGGTTACTTTGATGCACGTCAAAATGGTGATGTTATTTCTCGTTTTACAAATGATATTGATACTCTTAGAGAACTGCTTTCTCAAAGTATTCCGCAAATCATGAATGCTATTTTTAGTATTTTATTTTCATTAACTTTCATGATCATTTTAAGTTGATTTTTAACAATCATTATGCTTCCATTAGTTTTCATCATATTTGGTTTATCAGGATATTTTATTAAAAGTTCCGGTAAATATTTCAACTATCGTCAAGCATCACTTGGAAAATTAAATGGTTATATCAACGAAATGATTGATGGAATTAAAGTTGTAAAAGTATTTAATCCTGAGTTTCCAAGTTGGAAGCTCTTTTTTATACCTTTTACCTTATTACTTATATACATAGTATATAAGTACAATTTTTAATTATTTTAATTTTTTACAATGATTACAATGATAATAATGTATAATATAAATATGAGCAACTACATTTTGTATAAAAGAAAAAACCCAAAAGGGATTTACATTGCATTAGGAATATCAAAAGGATACGGTAAAGGGATTGGGAATTTAGTTGGATTAGGTTATTGAGAAGAAATTAAAGAAAAATATTCTCTGCAAAACATCGATGATTTAAAACCAATTGCTAGATTGGTTCCTGTTGGAGAAGATAAAATTGAAGTTAAAACCAAATTTTTCCAATTACTTAACCCAACATCTGTCGAAACAAATGTAAAAAACGTTGGTATTGAACTTATTTATAAAGTAATTAAAGAACTAGATTTATTTAAAGGATTACCTAAAACTAAACACAAATCTTTAGAAGAAGTATTAGAATTTATTGTTGCAACAAGAATAATTCAACCAAGAAGTTATATTTGTCAATACAAAAACAAAAATGATTTTTTACATAAGATAGATGTAAAAAAATCTTCAATTTATAACTATTTTGATACTTTTTTAGAATATAAAAATACAATTTTAGTCAATATTTATAACAAAATGCAAGAATTGACAACTAGAAACACAAAATTAATGCATTTTGATAATACAACTGTTTATTTTCAAAGTTTTTCAAGAGATGGTTTGAGACAAAGAGGTTTTTCTAAAGATGGAAAGCATGATGAAGATCAAATTGTTGTGGCTATGGCAGTTGATAATAATGGTATTCCTTTTCACTATAAAGTCTTCGAAGGAAATACTGGAGATTCTAAAACTCTTGTGAAATTTTTAATTGAAATGCAAAGAATTTACAAAACAAAAGACACAATAATAGTTGCTGATAAAGGTATTAGTCAAAATGCAAATTTAAGATATTTAGAACAAAAAGGATATAAATATATAGTACAGAAACGTATTGATATTCTTGGAAAAGAAGATAAAGCATTTATAGTAAATGATCAAGGGTTTGTTCAAGAAAATGATTATTTTACTAAATCTAGATTCGTCCAATCTGTTTGAGCTAAAAACAAAAATAAAAAAAGATATAGCGATACTTTTAGAAAACAATTTGTCTATTTTAGCCCTTCAAAACAAACTTTAGACAAAATAAAAAGACAAAATCTTATTAATAAATTGGAGAAAAAGTCTATTAACGGTGAATTGCCATTAAGTGCTTTGGTTCCTGAATATAAGAAAAAGTATATGGATGTAGATGGTAAAACAGTCGGAAGATTAAATATCGAAAAAATTAAAAAAGTAGCTAATGAAGATGGCTTTTATATGATTGAAACCAACATAACAAACATAGATTCAAAAGAAGCGAATGAAATATATAAGGGACAATGAAAAGTGGAAGAAGGTTTCAGAACCTTAAAATCAGCAATCGAAGTTAGGCCGATGTACGTTTATAAAGACGAGCATATTCAATCTCATGTATTTTTATGCTTTTTATCTCTAATTGTTTTGAAATATTGCATTTATAAATTAAAGAAATTTTATAAAGATAATGGAGAGATCCAAAAACTCACAATGAATATGTTTATAGATGCATTGAAACTTATAACAATCACAACAAAGACTGTGAATGGTAAAGTTGTAAGTGAAATCAAGAATAATTTAGACCCAGAACATAAGGAATTAAACAAAATATATAGTGATTTTCAATATGCAGTGGATGGTCTATCATTGTAATTTAAAAGTACAAAAAACGAATACGCCTTATTTGTAGGTGTATTCGTTTTTTTCTTCATTACAACTTGGAAACGCAGGATTAAAAGTTCCGGTAAATATTTCAACTATCGTCAAGCATCACTTGGAAAATTAAATGGTTATATCAACGAAATGATTGATGGAATTAAAGTTGTAAAAGTATTTAATCATCAACAAGAAGCAATTGCTGATTTTAAAAAGAAAAATGACGAATTATTTAAAAATGATTTTAAATCAAAAGTTGTTACAAATTTAATTATGCCAATTATGTCTAATATGGGAACTATCAATTTTATAGTTATGGCATTTATTGGCGGAATGATTTTAACTTCAAATAATCAAAGTTTTATGAACGCAATTAATATCAATGTTGGAGTTTTAATTTCATTCTTATTATATGCAAGAAGTTTTTCACAACCAATTGGAACTGTTGCACAACAACTTAATGCTCTAAATAGTGGATTAGCAGGAGCAAGAAGAGTTTTTGAAGTACTTGACTTTGAACCAGAGGTTGATTATGGAAAAATTCGATTAATCACTCTTGAAGAAGTTCCGTCTCAAATTGCACAAGAATTAACAAATAAATATTGATGAAAAATCCCAGAAGGTATGGACTTTATTTATAAACCTGCTGTCGGACATATTAAATTCGAAAATGTGTCATTCGGTTACACTAAGGATAAGCTTATTATTGATGATTTTAGCTTAAATGTTCAACCAGGTCAAAAAGTAGCTTTAGTTGGAGCAACAGGTGCAGGAAAAACAACTATCGCAAACTTACTAAATCGTTTTTATGAAGTTACTGAAGGATCAATTTATTTTGATCAAATTAATATTAAAGATATTAAAAAAGATGATTTAAGAAGAGCTTATGGACTTGTTTTACAAGATACTTCGCTATTTAGTAAAACAATTGAGGAAAATATTACTTATGCTTTACAAGAATATGAAAATGAAGCCTTAATTAATGCTGCACAACTTGCTAATGCAAATGAATTTATCGAAGCTATGCAAGAAGGTTATAAAACTCAGTTAGTTAATGCTGGAGAAAATCTTTCTCAAGGACAAAAACAACTTCTTTCAATTGCTCGTACCACAATTTTAAACCCATTAGTTCTAATTTTGGATGAAGCTACAAGTACAATTGATACTGAAACAGAACGAAAAATTCAAAATGCATTAACACAACTTTTAGTTGGTAAAACTGCTTTTGTTATTGCTCACCGTTTAAGCACAATTAAAAACTGTGATTTAATCGTTGTTTTAGATCAAGGAAAAATCATCGAGCAAGGTACACATAAACAGCTTTTAGAATTAAAAGAACATTATTACAACCTTTATACAGGAAAAGTTGAATTAGATTAAAAAAGCAACAAAAATAAACTAGGACAATAAAAATTAACATTCCTTCGAATGTTAATTTTTTATATTTTTAAAGGAGAAAAAATGGGAAAACATTTTACAGAAGAACAAGAAAAAGAAATTTATAATACATTTTTTCAATTAGGTAAAAAGGATGCGATTGAACTGATGTATAAATATGGTGCAAAAGCAAAAGATAAATATGTGAAAGCGAGATTACGAAGAATATTAAAACATTATAATTTTAATATGAATAAAAAACCAAGAAAGCCTGGAACCGGTAGGTCAAGAAAAGTGAAAGAACAAGATATAAATTGAGACATTTTTACACGAGAAGATTTAATTGAAATTGCAAAAAGATATAGAGAAATTACAAAAGATAAATTTAAAACAGAGAAAGTTCAAGAGGCATCAAATATTAATATGGCTTCGTATAAACTTGCTATTTTGTTGTATCTTTGTAGACAAACAATATCCAAACATAAAAGAAATAATTTTGCTCCTAAAAATAAATCCAGAAAAATAAAGTACCAAGACTTGATTATTGATTCATTTAAACAAAATAGATCTAAATATGGTAGACAAAAATTAAAATATTTTATCTTAAAGCACTATAAAATAGACATAAACGAAAGAACTCTAGGAAGATATATGAATGCCTTAGGTTTATTTTGCAATATCAGAAAAAGAAAAAAATTAAAAGAAGTAAAGAACACATCTGTCATAAAAGAAAACATTGTGAATAGAGATTATAACGATGTATATAACAGAAATATATATGCTACTGATGTAACATATCTCCCAGCGACAAAAGATGCGATAAACAATAATGTTTATCTTTCAGTAGTGATTAAACATAAAACTAAAGAAATAATTAGTTTTTCTCTTTCCAAATTTAATGATTCAAAATTAATTTACAAAACATTTGAAAATGTTGATTTTGAAAAAAGTTTTATACTACATTCAGATCATTGCTCAACTTATACATCTGATGATTTTTCTCGTTTTATTGAAAATAAAGGTGGAATAATTTCACTTTCAAAAGTAGGAAATAGTTTAGATAATAGAGTTGTGGAATATTGATTTTCAAATTTAAAAACTGAATTAATTAGAGATTTAAATATCAAAGCTATGACTTTGAGTGAACTAGAAAAAGTAATATCTAATTATGTTAATTGATACAACAAATTTAGAATTCAATCATGTCTGAATTGAAAAACCCCATACGAATATAGTACGGGGTTATCCAATTTAATAAATTGTTAATTTTTTCTGTCCTAGTTTAAAAAAGTTGCTTTTTTGTTTTTTCTATTTTTAAAAATAATTATAATTAATTGTAATGAAAAAGATTACTAATACAAATAATTCACTTAGTGATTTTATGATCGCAATTCACGGATTAACATTAATTGCTCATAAAAAGAAATTCTTAAATAGCAGTGAGCTTGCTTTAAATCTTTGCGTAAATCCTGTTCGAGTTAGAAAAGTTATGTCGCTACTTTTAAAAAAGAAAATTTTAGTTAGCATTAAAGGTAAAATGGGCGGATATAATCTCGCACTAAATCCTAGCAATATCACCTTGGCAGAGATTTTGGAAGCATTAAATTTTAATCTTTTAGAAACTAATTGAGAAATTGGCGATTTAAACCAAACTTGTGTTATTTCTAGTGGTATGATGAGCTTTTTTAGCTTACTTTTTAGCAAACTGAATAACAAACTCAAAGAAGAGCTAGCGACAATTAATTTAAGTGAAATTGAACAATTTTTAATCATAAATAAAAATAAAGGAGTCTAAATGAAACAATTTGATTTATTAATTATTGGATGAGGGAAAGCCGGTAAAACTATTGCAGCTAGAGCAGCAACTGATAAACTGAAAGTTGCAATCGTTGAAATTGATCCATTAATGTACGGAGGAACTTGTATTAATGTTGGTTGTCTGCCAACTAAATCATTAGTACATAGCGGTAAATTACTTAAACAAATGGAAGATTTAGGAATGAAAAGAGATTTTGAAACAAATAACTTTTATTTCCAAAATGCAATGAATTATAAAAGAACTTTTGTTGAAAAATTAAATCAAAAAAATTACCAAGCTCTTGCAAATCTTGAAGATGTTTCTGTTTTTTTAGGACAAGCTGAATTTGTTAGCGATCAAGTTGTAAAGGTTGTGAAATCAAACGGTCAAGAAGAGTTAATTAAAGCTAATAAAATCGTGATAAATACCGGTTCAACCCCAAGAAAATGAGATTTACTTGAAAATTATCAAGGACAAAACATTCATTATAGCAATCAAATTTTAGAATTAAAAACATTACCTAAAAAATTACTAATAGTAGGTGGTGGTTTTATTGGTTTAGAATTTGCTTCATATTTTAATAATTTTGGTTCTGAAGTTCATGTTATCATTCCAACTAACGATTTTATGCCAAGCGAAGATCACGAAGATGCTCAATTTGTTTTAAAATTAATGCAAAAACAAGGTATTAAGTTTCATTTTAATACAAAAGTCGAGCAAGTTAATGATTTAAATTCTGAGCTAGTGGAAGTTACTTTGCAAGAAAATAATCAAATAAGAAAAGATCAGTTTGATAAAATTTTGGTTGCAATCGGAAGAGTTCCAAATATTGAGACATTAAAATTAGAAAATACTTCAATTCAAGTTGAAAAAGGAGCAATTAAAGTTAATGATTATCTTGAAACAACAGTTAAAAATATTTTTGCTGTTGGAGATGTTAAAGGTGGAGCTTTTTTCACTTATATTTCCCTTGATGATTATCGAATTGTTTATCCTCAAATTATTAACAAACAAGCTCAATACAATTTAAGTGAGCGTAAAAATATTCCAACAACCACATTTTTAGATCCAAGTTATGCTCGTTCTGGTTTAAATGAAAAACAAGCTAAGAGCTTAGGAATTAATTATCAAGTTAAATATGCACTAACTAATTCAATTCCAAAAGCTCATGTCATTCGTGAAACAGAAGGATTTACTAAAATTTTAATTGATGAAAATGATCAAATCATTGGGGCAACTATTTTTCATTATGAAGCACACGAAATGATTAATTTATTAACATTAGCAATTAATAAAAAATTAAAATATCAAGAACTTCGTGATATGATTTATACTCACCCAATTTATACCGAATCTTTAAATGAAATTTTAAAATAAAAAGCTAGTTTAAACTAGCTTTTTTAAATTATGATTCATATTCAATTGTTACATAACTTGTTGGGTTTTCTGTACCATATTTAGCAAGCGGTCATCCAAATGCTGAACTTGCAATTGCACTTGTATTTGCAGAATTTGCGATTCATTTTGCATAATCAATAAATGATTTAATAAGTTCTTGTGATTCATAAACTAATTTAACATCACTATTTTTCTTATAATCAAGCATTCCGTATTGATCTCCACCAGCTACAAGGTAATCGTTAGTAACTACATAGTATAAGGCAGTTGGATTGATTTCTTGATCATTAATTCTAATTGAACTAGGATCCACTTCATAAGTTATCTTACCACCGTTATTAACTGAGTGAGCACTAAATTTAACATTGTGTGAATATTGAGCATATCCACCAGTTTTAATTTTACTCATACCGTGTTTGATAACTTCGATTAACTTAGCACCAGTAATTTTAACCGCAGAAACCCTATTTCCAAACGGACTAAGTTTTAAAATATCTTCCTTGTTAATTGGTCCAGCTGGTAAGTCAGCTCTAATTCCTCCACCATTCATTAATCCAATTGTATTATTAATATTAGGTGTTAAATTATCATCTTTTTGACCAGAAGTCACAAATTCATGTGCAATTGCATCAGAAGCAAAAATACCTAACATTGTTGGAGCAACTCTTCCGATTCAATAGTCTGAAGAACCCACTGTTTTTGAAATAATGTGTTCGAAGTTAACGATGTTATTAAATACAAACTTTTTGTTTTCTTGATCAAATGTAGTTTGTAAATCAGCAATTAATTTAGCAACTGTTTTTGAATTTATTCCTGAACGAGCTACTTGAATTTGATTAATATCCCTAAGGTTTTGAGAGAGTTTTACAATTTTGCCTGTGCTTGTGTCAACTCTTAATGTAATATCACCTAAAAACTTAGTGTAAGCTTCTGTTTGACTATGATATGTTTCGCTAGTTTCCACAACATGAGCAGGTACTTTTGTGTGACTATGTCCATCTAAAATTAAGTCAATTCCAGGAACATTTTTAGCTAAATAAGTTGAATCTCATTTTTCAATATCACGTCCAACCCCAAGATGAGTTAAAGCAATAATAAAGTTAACTTTTTCTTTATCTTGAATTTGTTTAACAACTTTTTTAGCAGCTTCAACAGGGTCGATGAAATTTACATTAACAGAATTGCTAGGGTGAGATGTATAAGCTGTATCTGGTGTTGTAATTCCCATAATTGCTATTTTATAACCATTAATATTTTTAACAATATATGGTTTGAAAACATCTTGATTTTCTTTATCTGGAACATTATGATTATAAGTAATGTTGCCTGATAAGAAAGGTGTTTTTGAATCATGGTCTAAACTTAAAATATGATCTAATCCATAATCAAATTCATGATTTCCAATTGCGATTGCATCATATTTCATAAAGTTTGCAATTTTAGTAATTGTTTTACCTTTATCAGAATCAGAAAGTGGTAATCCTTGGATTAAATCACCAGCTGATAAAAGTAAATCTCTTGGAAGATCACTTAAATATTGAGCAAGTCCTTCCATTCCGCTATATAAACTATATTTACCATCATCAAATTTAATTCTTCCGTGTTCATCATTTGTGTGGTAAATTTTTAATGTTTTTAATTTAGCATCTTTTTCTGCTTTTTTAAGTTCCTTAAATATTTTTTGATATTCACCATCAAGTTTTAAATATTTTAATCTAGTTTTTACTAAAAATTCTTTAATTTTTGTTTGTGAAGTTTCTTTTTCTGGTTCTGCTGATAAATTATCAAAGGCTTTTTTCATTTCGCTATATTTATTAGCATCGGCTATTAATTGATTATTATAATCTTCTTCAAATTTATCAAATTTTGCTTGAATTTTAGCTACTTCTGCTTCACTAAATTTATGATTTGAACAAGCTGCACTAACTAAAATTGGAGAGATTGCAACCGGAGTAATTAAAGCTGAGCTTATTCAAAATATTTTTTTAATCTTCATAATTTCTCCTTTTAATAGTTTCTTTATAAATTAATTATAAAAAAATATTTTTAGCAAATTTCAGAACAAGATTCATACTTGTACTCTGTGAAACTAAGGACAAGAAGACAGGGCAAGAAAAAAGTAGCAGTTGCTACTCTTGTGTTTCATCTTCTACTTCTTCTTTATTAGATAATTTAGCTTTTTCTTCTTCAGTAAGACTTCTTGTAAATTTACATTTAGGGAAATTTTTACATCCAACAAACTCTTGACCTTTTTTATTATTTCTCACAAGAAGAACTCCTTGATCTTCTGGACAAGGTTCTTCTAATTCGTGCAATGCAAAAGTATATGGTTCAATTTTATCTTGTGCAAGATTATATTCTTCGATAAAACGATTTCAAAAATCTAACATAACTACATCTTTTTTAATTTCTGCTTCTGAAATTTGATCAAGTTCTGTTTCGACTTTAGCTGTGTAATCTTCGTTAATGATATTTGGGAAAGCGATAATTAAGTTTTTTAAAACAATGTTTCCGAATTCAGTTGGAATTAATTGACCTTTAACTCTCTTAACATAGTTTCTTTCACGAATAATTTTAACAGTTGTAGCAAATGTTGAAGGACGACCCACTTTGATATTATCAAGTGCTTCAATTAATGAACCGTCATTATATCTTGGAGCAGGTTTAGTTTCATGATCTTCGAAAACAAATTCTTCAACACTAACTTCTTGTCCAGTTTTATAATCAGGATCTAAATCATCTACTTGTTTTCCTGTTACAACATAATATCCGTCAAATTTGACTCTTGAATAACTATTTTTAAAATTATATTTTTCTAAAGCTTGATATGTATAAGATTTAACTTCACGAATTGGTTGCTTAATTAAAGCTTGTAAAGTTGTTTCATAAATTAATTTATAAATTTTATATTCAACATCGCTCATTTCAGGATATTGAACTTTTGCACTTTCTGGATCTAATGCAACATTAGTTGGACGAATTGCTTCGTGGGCATCTTGATCACCGCTAAAACCTTTAATTTCGCTTGCTACATATTCTTGACCTCATTTATTTAAAATAAAGTTTTGTGCTTGGTCAACAAAAGTCTGACTAAGACGAGTTGAATCAGTTCTTGGATAACTAATTAATCCACCATCACCATAACCTTCATATAATTTTTGAGCAGCAAATTGAGTAGCTTGTGAATTAAATTGGCTTTTACGGTATAAAACAGCTTGTTTAAAAGGTAAAACAGCAGCTACTGTCCGAGTAGTTGTTTTAACATCTGTTACTAATAATTTTTTTGGTGCATTAGCAAAATCTTTTTTAATAATTTCTAATTCATTTTGATAAATTCACTCTTTACGATCTGCATCATTTTGAGCATTATGATAGTAAGCTAAAATAGGGTTATTTGCTAATTTAGCGTGTAATTTTGAGTATTTTTCTGGCACAAAAGAAAGAATTTCATTTTCACGATCAACAACTAATTTTAATGCTATAGATTGCACTCTTCCAGCTGAAGCTGTACCTGGAGCATTTTTTAGTTTACCACGCATTAAATTACTTAATCTAAAACCAATAATTCGATCCAGCATACGGCGAGCTTTTTGAGCATCAATTAAAGAATAATCTAACTCCCCAGCTTTTTCGATTGATTTTAAAATTGCATCTTTAGTAATTTCGTTATACTTAATTCTAGAATAAATTTTTTCAAGTTTAAAATACTTCACTAAGTGACTTGCAATTGCTTCACCTTCACGGTCAGGGTCAGTTGCAATATAAACATGTTCAACATCTTTTAGTGCATTTTTAATTTCTTTTACAACATTTCGTTTTGAAGAATCAAGAGAATATTCTGGTTCTCAAGTTTCAAAATCAATTCCTAGTCCATATTGACCAGAAGTTTTCATTTTAAGAATGTGTCCAATACTTGCGACAACATTATAATCACTACCTAAATATTTTTGAATAGTAGCAACTTTATTTGGAGACTCAACGATAACTAATTTATTCATGCTTATAAATATACCCTATTTTTTGTCTTTTAAATGCATTTTTTATAGTTAAAATCATAATTCTTAATAAAGAATTAAAAAGAAGCAAAAATTTATTAATTTCCAATTTCATTTAGCTGGATTTAATTTTAACTCAGGTTAATTTAAATTAATTTTTTTCATAATTTGCTCAATAAATATGATTATCTATTAGGTTTTTATGATTTTTGTGCTATATTATAAAAGAGTATATGCAAGTACTCCTTGGCTACTAAAACTCGTAGCCCAGTTAATGACCATAAGGAGATAAAATGATCAAATACGAAATTATGACAATCGTTGATCCAAAAGCTCAAACTTCAGTAGTAGAATCATTACTTAAAGAAGTTTTTGCAGAAGGTGTTAAATCAGTTGAAAAACTTGAAAACAACGAATTAGCATATGAAATTAACAAATCAAAACACGGGCAATATGTATTAGCTCATGTTGAAACAGAAGGTTCAAAAATTGCTGAATTTACACGTCGTACAAACATTATCAAAGAAATTTGAAGAACTTTAGTTATTAACCTTGATTCAGAAAAAGGGCTTAATGCTAAACCAAACAAAATTCGTGCAAGAAGAAAATCAGTAAAAGCTTCTGCAAAAGATTCACAAAACACACAAGGTCAAAGACCTTACAACAAACCTGCTCGTCCAAGAGTACAAAAAGCTAAAGAAACACAAGAATAATTTTCTAATTTCGCTTTTTAAAGATTAGGAGATATTATGATTAATACCGTCATTTTAGTAGGTAGATTAACTGCTACACCAACTTTATCAACAACAAGTAATGGGATTTCTTATACAAGATTTTCAATTGCTGTTAATCGAAGAAATAGCAATAATGAAACAACAGATTTTATTAATCTTGTTGCTTGAAGAAATACAGCAGAATTTATCACAAAATATGCAACCAAAGGTGCACTTGTAGGTATTGAAGGGGAATTACATTCTAATGTTTACACTTCAACTGCAACAAATTCACCGGTTCGTACTTTTGATGTTTTGGTTAATAATTTTAGATTATTAGAATCAAGACAAGCCGCTGAAATGAGAAATAGAGGTTTTGAAAGTAGTTTTTCAAACCGTTCAAATCAAGGTTTTACTCCAAATAGTAATCATATCTCTCCCACAGACATAGATTTTTCTCAAGTCAGAACAGCTAGTACCGGTTCAAATCCAAAACCTGTGAAATTTAATCCGGAACAAATTGAAGAAAATTCAATTCCAACACAAAATTTTTCAGCCGTTTTTGATGAAGAATTTGATGGTATTAGTGCCTTAGATTTAGATGATGATGAGAAATGATAAAAAAGGAGACTATTATGGCTTATTCAAAACGTAAAAAAGCTTTTCAAGGTAAAAGAAAATCATGTGAATTTTGTGATAACAATGTAACATATGTAGATTACAAAAATGTTGAACTTCTTAAAAAATTCGTATCAGCTACAGGACAAATTAAAGCTAAAGCTACAACAGGAACTTGTGCAAAACACCAAAGAAAAGTTGCGAATGCTATTAAAAGAGCAAGATTCATCGCTTTAATGCCTTACTCAGTAGTTAGAGCAAGAATTAACAAATAATTTAAACTAAAAATCAAAGTTTAATAAATTAAAAGTCACAAATTTGTGGCTTTTTTAATTTTAATTTAAATAAAAAACTAGCAATTATAAACTGGGACACGAAATATGGACACAACCATATTTCGTGTTTTTATATATTTAGGAGGTATTATGAGACAATTAAAGGCACATGAATGATTAGAACTATTCGGTAGTTATGAAGATTACAAAAATAATTTGATATCAAAAAATGATTTTGAACTTAAATATTATTCAATCAGAGGTTTTAGTTTTTTTGATAGAAAATTCAATGAGGCTAAAAAATATTTTGTCTTCAAGTATAACAGATATAATTTAGGAATGATAAATATAGAATCGCAAACAGGTAAATCATCTAAAAAAGGTAAAGGGTCAGGTAGACCAAAAAGGCAAAAAATTACTCCTATTGAAATTGTAAAAAAGGAATGAGAAAAAATGCCTAAGGAACAATTGATTGAAATTTTAGAAATTTATAAAGACTCTTTTGATAGAAATAATATTGAAGTTGATATTTCTAAAATTAAGAAATCTTCACTTTCTACAAGAAAATTGGGCCTATGCTTTAATAAATCTAAGTCAACAATTCACAATCTAAAAACTAAAGAGCAGCAAACAAGAAAAAAATCTGTAAATACTAAATATGATGAATTAATAATTAAGTCATTTAAGAAAAATAAGGGTTTGTTTGGTAGAAAAAGATTGGAAAGTTATATTAGAACAAAATTCCAAATAGATCTAAATTATAGGACTATTGGTAGAGCGATGAGAAGATTAAACTTATTTTGTTTAATCAGAAGAAAGAAAATAGATAGAGAACAAAAGAACACAAACGTAAAATTTATAGATCTTGTTAATCGTGATTATCACGGAGAGACAAACCAAATAATTGCCACTGATGTTACTTATATTTCTGCACCAAAAGATTGCTTAAACAATTTTGTATTTTTATCTGTTGCGATTGATCACAAAAGCAAATTTATTGTTAATTATAATATTTCAAAAAGAAATGATTTAGAACTAGTAATGGAACATATGTCTAAAATCAAAATGGATAAAAAATGAATAGCTCATTCTGATCATGGTTTCCAATATTCTTCAAAAACTTATGTAGATTTAATTCAGAAAAACAATGGTGTTGTATCAATGGGTAGAGTAGGAAATTCTTTAGATAATAGAGAAGCAGAATATTTCTTTTCAATTTTAAAATCAGAATGTTTAAAATTAATCGATATTACAAAAATAACTTTTAATGAATTAAAATCACTGATTGATGATTTTGTGTTTTGATACAACAACGAAAGAATTCAATCAGTATTAAATTGAAAAACACCTCAAGAGTGTTGAGGTGTTTTAGTAAATTAAACTTTTTGTCCACTTTTCGTGTCCCAGTTTATTATGCTAGTTTTGAGAGTTTTTTGGTGATCACACTCTACACTCACAATGTTTCCGATTCTCAGATTAAATATAAAGTAATAAGAAGTGCTGAGAAACACTTTATTTTCACCATTTTCTTATTCTATACTTATATTATAAACATTATTTTTTCTTTTTATAAAATTAAAAACCAAGACTAGAAAAAAATAACTTAAAAACTATTTAGTTTTCTTGTTTTGGTGCTCCATTGAATTTTAAAGCTAATTTTTAGGTATAATTTAAATTATGAAATATATTCAAAAAGAACACAAAACACTTAAAGGTGTGTTTAAATGAACTATTAATGGAAAAGTTTATATTGCAAAAACAAATGCTAAAAGCGGTTTTTCAAGTCGTTTTACATCACATTTTACGGCAATTAAACAATACTTACAAGAAGTTGCAAAAAAACGTAATGATTTTAATGCCGTTTTCTTGCATCCTAGTTGATCTAACAAATATTTATATACAAAAATTGTTTCTGAGCTTCTAAAAATCAACCCTGATGCAAAATATATGGTGGATAATTTTAAAGACTATATTGATATTCAAATTCTCGAATCATCAGAAGAACTTTATGATGAAAAAGAGCTCCAAGACTTAGAACTTAAACATATTTTTGCACATAAATGCTATATTTACGGATTTAATCAAAACGAAACATCAAGTTTACTTTTTGATCGTAATATTCACAGAAACACAGAATATACTCCAACCGAAAAAGAGCGTTTGCAAGCAGGTATTAAACAATTTTATGAAAGTTTACAAACATATTTAAACGATATTGATAAGGCATTAGAAACCAATATTCGTTTAAATCCTTCTCATGAATTTCTTTTAAAGTATAACGGTTTAAACCTAATCACTGCTTTTGATGAATTGTATTTCTTTGATTTAGTATTTTATGAAAATTGAGCAGATTTTGAACAAATCAAAAACGATCACTGAGAAATAGTGCAATTAAACGATAGACTCAAAGAAAGAATTCAAGATTATAATCGTCACTTTAAAATTGATAAATTTTAAGTTCAAAATAGAAAAACGAATAGACTTAAATCTATTCGTTTTTATTTTGTTTATTTAGATTTATTTTGAAGATTTTTTACGTTTATTAAAAGCAGCAAAAAATAGTCAAATAATTCCGAAAGTTAAAATTCCAAGAACAACTCATCATGGTCAAGATAATGTTTCAAATGGTCTATGATTTGCAATTTGTTTTTTAATTGCACTATAAATTACATTTGATGCATCTTTTTGTTCTAATTCTCTTAAAGTTGCTAATTCTTTTCTTGTTAATTCCCTGAGTTTCCAAGTTGAGACGCTATAAAAAACGAATACATCTATAAATAAGGTGTATTCGTTTTTTTTACATTTAAAATTACACACATAGAATTAACTCATACATGCGATAAAATCTTTATAAATTTTTATATTTTCTTTGTGGTTTTCATCCAAATCATTAATTATTTCTTGTACCACTTTTCCATTTACTTCTTTTTTTGTTATAGTCATCATTCTTAATGAATCCACAAATAAATCTAACGTCACTTTTTGTATTTCTCCATTGATTTCATAATATTTCTTTAATTTATAAAGACAGTATTTTAAAACAACAAGAGCAATGAAACATAATAAAAGATGTGCAAGTATATGCTGTTCATTATGAACAAAAACAGGTCTAACTTGTAAAGAAGATTTTAATGTTCTGAAATTTTCTTCTACTTTTCATTGTTTTCTGTAAATTTCATTAGCTTTTTCTGGTGTTAAATCTAAAATATTGGTTTCAATAATGTAAAAACCATCTTCAGATTCTTTTTTCTTAATTTTCTCTCAATTTAATTTACCCACTGTTTTGCCATCAATGTCCATGTATTTCTTTTTATATTCTGGAACTAAAGAACTAAGTGGGAGTTCTCCATTTACAGTTTTCTTATTCAATTTATCAATAAAATTATTTCTTTTTAATTTATCTAAAGTCTTTTTCCCAGGACTGAAAAACACACATCATTTTCTGTATTTACCATTAAATCTATTTTTGTTTCAAACAGATTCAACAATTTGTTCTTTCCAAAACATTTCATCTCTAAAAACATAATGTTTGTCCTCAAGAATGAATTTTTTCATCCCAATACTTAATGTATCTAATCTTTTTTGGAATATATATTTAATTCCTTTTTGTTCTAGGAAACGTAAGTTTGCATTGTTATTTATTCCACGATCTGCAACTATTATAATATCCTTTATTTTATAGATTGATTGAAGTTCTAAAACGAAGGATAACATTGTTTTACCATCAGCCGTGTTACCTGGGAACACTTTATAGTGTATTGGTATTCCGTTTTCATCTACAGCCATTGCTATGACTACTTGATCTTCATTGTGTTTTCCGTCTTTTGAAAAACCGTTTTTTCTTATTCCTTCTCTTGTAAAGCTTTCAAAATAAACTGTTGTGTTATCGAAGTGAAAAACTTTATTATTACGATTTGTGAATTCATTTATTTTTTGAAATAAATTGACTAAAACAGAATTCTTATTTTCGAAAATAACATCAAGATAGTTATATATTGATGATTTTTTAACATTAATATCATTTATAAAATCACTTTTATTTTTATATTGTGACATATAGCTTCTTGGAAGGATAATTCTAGTTGCTATGAAAAATTCCAAAACCTCTTCTAACGATTTATGTTTACTTTTTGGTAATGCCGAAAATAAATCTAATTCTTTAATAACTTTATAAATTAAATCAACTCCAATATTTTGGATACTTGTTTTTACAGAAGTAGGTTTTAATAATTTAAAAAACTCTTCTTTTGCAACAGTTTTATCTAAAGATGTATCTACTTTTTTTGCTATTTCTTTTATATCTTCAATTGAAGATAATCCATACTTTTCTTTGATATCTTCTCAGTACCCTAGACCAATCTGATTTCCATAACCTTTTTTAAAACCTTTAGAAATAGCTAAAACTAAATAATATTTTCCATTTTGTTTTTTCTTGCATAAACTGTAACTCATGCTCTTATTATATCATTTTATGTGTGTAATGTAAGTAAAAAAAACATTTTTTTCTTTAGGTCATATATCTTTGATATATGTATAAAAAAATAAGCCTAAAAAATAAGCTCAACTTGGAAACTCAGGTTTTAAGTTCAAAATAGAAAAACGAATAGATAAACTAGGACACGAAATATGGACACAACCATATTTCGTGTTTTTATATATTTAGGAGGTATTATGAGACAATTAAAGGCACATGAATGATTAGAACTATTCGGTAGTTATGAAGATTACAAAAATAATTTGATATCAAAAAATGATTTTGAACTTAAATATTATTCAATCAGAGGTTTTAGTTTTTTTGATAGAAAATTCAATGAGGCTAAAAAATATTTTGTCTTCAAGTATAACAGATATAATTTAGGAATGATAAATATAGAATCGCAAACAGGTAAATCATCTAAAAAAGGTAAAGGGTCAGGTAGACCAAAAAGGCAAAAAATTACTCCTATTGAAATTGTAAAAAAGGAATGAGAAAAAATGCCTAAGGAACAATTGATTGAAATTTTAGAAATTTATAAAGACTCTTTTGATAGAAATAATATTGAAGTTGATATTTCTAAAATTAAGAAATCTTCACTTTCTACAAGAAAATTGGGCCTATGCTTTAATAAATCTAAGTCAACAATTCACAATCTAAAAACTAAAGAGCAGCAAACAAGAAAAAAATCTGTAAATACTAAATATGATGAATTAATAATTAAGTCATTTAAGAAAAATAAGGGTTTGTTTGGTAGAAAAAGATTGGAAAGTTATATTAGAACAAAATTCCAAATAGATCTAAATTATAGGACTATTGGTAGAGCGATGAGAAGATTAAACTTATTTTGTTTAATCAGAAGAAAGAAAATAGATAGAGAACAAAAGAACACAAACGTAAAATTTATAGATCTTGTTAATCGTGATTATCACGGAGAGACAAACCAAATAATTGCCACTGATGTTACTTATATTTCTGCACCAAAAGATTGCTTAAACAATTTTGTATTTTTATCTGTTGCGATTGATCACAAAAGCAAATTTGTTGTTAATTATAATCTTTCAAAAAGAAATGATTTAGAACTAGTAATGGAACATATGTCTAAAATCAAAATGGATAAAAAATGAATAGCTCATTCTGATCATGGTTTCCAATATTCTTCAAAAACTTATGTAGATTTAATTCAGAAAAACAATGGTGTTGTATCAATGGGTAGAGTAGGAAATTCTTTAGATAATAGAGAAGCAGAATATTTCTTTTCAATTTTAAAATCAGAATGTTTAAAATTAATCGATATTACAAAAATAACTTTTAATGAATTAAAATCACTGATTGATGATTTTGTGTTTTGATACAACAACGAAAGAATTCAATCAGTATTAAATTGAAAAACACCTCAAGAGTGTTGAGGTGTTTTAGTAAATTAAACTTTTTGTCCACTTTTCGTGTCCCAGTTTAAGACTTAAATCTATTCGTTTTTATTTTGTTTATTTAGATTTATTTTGAAGATTTTTTACGTTTATTAAAAGCAGCAAAAAATAGTCAAATAATTCCGAAAGTTAAAATTCCAAGAACAACTCATCATGGTCAAGATAATGTTTCAAATGGTCTATGATTTGCAATTTGTTTTTTAATTGCACTATAAATTACATTTGATGCATCTTTTTGTTCTAATTCTCTTAAAGTTGCTAATTCTTTTCTTGTTAATTCTTCTGGTTTTTTATTAATTAATTCAAAGTAATTTATTTTATCAAGTTCCTGAGCAATTTCGTGATAGATATCTCCTTGACGAATTTGGTTATTAAAACTTTCTTTATCATTAATTAATAACTCTTCCACTAAATTAAGTTCTCGTTTTGCTTCTTGTTTGAGTTTTAATAAATCATCAACTAAATGATTTCATGCATCACTAACATTATCCTGATTATAAGTATATGGATAATCTTTATTAATTAACTCTTCTAATTTAGTCTTATTATTAAGATAAGTGTTGCTATCTACCTGATCATCACGATAAGCTTTTAATGCATCTCTGAGATCATTAAATTGTTTCATTTCATCAACTAAATGAGAGTAATTTGGATTGTTAATTCCTGTTTCTGCTAATTTATTTAAAATTTCTTCTAATTCTTGGTTAGTAAGCTTATGATTTGTTTTAGCATCATTAAGTAATTTTTCAACTAATAAATCAGCATCAGTTGCATCTTGTTTAATTTTTTCAAGCTCTGCCTTATTTTCTCCATCAGCGTTAATTACTCTATTAATTAACGCTTCTTTATCTTTAGGATCTAAGTTTGGCAGACTATTGATATAATCAATTAATTTTTGTTTTGCATCGTTGTTATCAATTGCTCGATTAATGATTTCTTGGCGTTGTTCATAACTTGTTGAATCTTCAATTTCTTTAATGTACTTATCTTTTTCTTGATCACTAAGATTTGGTAAGTTTTTAATAATATCAATCAGTTTTTGCTTGTTATCTTTAAGTGAATCAATTGCTTTTTCAATTTGCTTAATTCCGTCTAAAATCTCATCAATAGATTTTTGATCCTTGTTTTCTAGAACTAAATTACCATTATCAATTGCAGTATCGTAAATTTCTTTTTTGTCAGCTTCACCGTCTTTATAAATATCGGTTTCTTTAAATGAAGGATCATTATCTACTAGTTTTTGAAGTTTATCAAGAGCATCTTTTCTTCTTTTATCACCATCTAAACTTTCGTAGTCCTTCTTAACATTTTTAAGAAGCTGTTCTACCTGAGTTTTATCAAGATTTGCACCTTGTGTTTTATCTAAAACTTGATTTGAATCACTATATGAATGATCGAAGTTGTCTTTGAGATTCTGTGAAGCATCTTTGTAGTTATTTTTGGTTTTTGGATCAACATTTTGACCTTCACGAACAACATTTGTAAGATACTCATCAAGATTCTTCATTTGATCGTTAAGATCTTTTGCTTCTTTTAAGATTTCATTAACACTTTGACCATTATCATTGTCAATTAAAGTTGCTTCTTTGATTTTGTTAATTAAATATTCTTTTTGAGCGTCATTTAATTTATTATATGAATCAAGATCGGTTGTACCTTCACTTAAATTGTTACCATTAATTAACTCAATTGCTTTATCTTTAGCTTTTTGAAGCTCTTGATCACCATTAAGATTATCAATTGCTTCACGAGTTTTAGTAATTAAAGCATTTACCTCATCTAAATTAGCATTAATACTTGTATTTTTAACATCGTACTCTGGGATGAAATGAGTTGCAACATCATCAATTAATTTATTATTATTTTGAATTGCTCCAAGATTGTTAGGAACTTCGCTATTAAGTGCATCTTTGCGATCTTGTGAAGAGTTTTTGTAAATTGGTTTATCAAGGACATTATTTGCTTCATTTTGAATTTCACGCAAGTTTTTCATTGCTTGACTTAAAGGATCAATTTGATCGGTTATTTTTTGAAGCTCTGTTTTGGTTTTGGTTTTTTCAATTTCATTAATTAAATTATGTTTTTGGGCTAAATTAAGATTTGGATCGTTTTTAACAATTTCGATTCATCTTTCTTTTTCAAGAGCAAAAGCACCATCACCATCTAAATTAGCTTTGTCTTCAAGGAACTGAGTTACTAATGAATCAACTTTCGCAGGATCTAAAACTAAATCTTTATCAACAACTTCTTCTGTTCCGTCTTCTTTTGTAACAGTTTCCTTATTCGGAAGATTATCTAAAAGATCTTTCATTGTTTGTTTAGTTTGATCATATGGATTTTTAGTTTTTGGACTAGCTTCAGTATATTTTGGTGTTTGCTCTACCCCTGGCTGAGTAACAGTTGAAGTTGTGCCATCTGGATTTACAACAGTTATAGTATGTTCATTTTCAGCATCATGAATTGCTTGTTTCATGCGTTTCATTGAATCATCTAAAGCAGTTGCCTTAATTTCAATTTTATCAAGATCGGCGATTGTTTTAGCTTTATTAACTTCTTCTTTAAAGTAATCTCTTTGTGCTTGATTAAGGTTTTCGTAATTTAAACCATTTGGTAAACTTGCGTCACCTTTATTGTTTAAAGCTTTCTCTAAACGATCTTTAGCTTGTTGGAATCTTTCATTTCCATTTAATGCTTCTCTTGCTTCTTTTAGTTTTGATACAAATTTATCAATAACTTTAGAGTCAATTTCACCACTTTTTTCACGAGTATTTACTCTCTGAGCTTCACCTGTTGCAGGATCAATTAAATCATGTGGTTGATATAAATTATTTGCTTCTTGAATGTATAAATCATAATTATCTCTTCGACCAACTTTAGACTGCTCTTTAACTCCTTGATCATTAACTGTTTCAAATGTTTCATTGTCAGAATCAATATAATCGGTTGTCTCACGAGTATTTTGTGTGTTTGGATTTTCACCTTTTTCATCTTGTGTTAATTTATTTAACTCACCCATTGAGGTATTAAGTTTCTCACCAATTTGTCTAATTCCATCTTTAGTAATTGTCACTCCATCACTAGCTTTTGTCCCTTCAATTTCTTCGGGCATTCTAGTAAGTAAGACTTTTGAAATTAACATTTCTTTTTGAGCATCATTTAAATTAGAGTAATTATTAATATTTGCAATTTCAGCTTTTTGGAGTCGATCCATATTTTCTTTACCATCTAAAGCATTAATTGCATTTGAAATTTCTTCATTAATTTTCTCAAGTTCTGCATATGAAAGTAAATCTAAATCGTTTGGTTTTGGATTTTGATTTAACTTATTAATAAATTCTTCAGCTTTCTTTAATGCATCATCATAAGCTTTACGTTTTGCTGCATTTGAACCTGCATACATTAAATCAGTTGTAAATGGTTTAATATTTTTCGCTTCATTTCCATTTTTAGCTTCAATGTATTTAAGAATTTTTTCCATCTCATCATTTAACTTAGTAACATGAGCATCAAAATCATTAACTTTACTTAAACGATCTAACTCATCACCTGCTAATTTATCTTGAATTAACTGAATTTGATCATCTGTTAATGAACTAAATTGTTTTTGTCCTGTATTTGGATCGGTGATTGTTTTATCTTTAATTTCTTGTTTACGAAGTGCAATTCTTTCATCACCATCAAGATTCTTACGAGCTTGAAGAAGATTTCCAATTAAACCTTGACTTAAATCAATAACTTTATTTCCTTGTGCATCTGTTTCAATTTGACCTTGATCGTTCTTTTTATAAACTACTAAATCATCAAGAGTTTTTAAAGGTCCATCTAAAGCTACAACTTGATCTCTTTGAGCAAGTTGGTTATCAAATAAATCTTTAACTGCTTTTGATGAATCTAAATAATCAGCTTTAGTTAAAGGAGAAATATTAGTTGGCTTTTCATTATCAGAATTTACAAATAAATCTTTGTAAATTCCCATTGCATCATTAATATCTTGTGCTTCTTGTGACTTAATTTGAGTTTGACTAACTGGATTGCTTTTGATTAATTCTTTTAAATACATTTTTTGGTTAGTATTTAAGTTTAATAAACTTGCAGGAATTTTAAGTTCTTCATCACCATAAATCTTCGCAATTGCTTTACGTTTAGTCATTTGAGCATCATTTGCAGATTGAAGAATTGCATCAAGATTTTTATCGTATTTCTCTATCGTTCCATTTTGATCCTCTTTTGGATCAATTCCATTCTCTTTGGCATTTAAAGTAGCATCAGTAATTGCTTGATAAAAACTATTCTTTTCATTTTGAGTAAGTAAATCAAGCTTTCCTACTTCCAATTTAACATTCTCTTTACTTCTTGTTAAAGCATTGCTTAATATTTCTTTGATTTTTTCGTTTGTAATATTTTCTTTTGGTAATTGATTGATTTGATAATTTAAACTCATCAAGTCATTTTCTTTAAGATATTTAAAGTTTTTAATTTTATTTCTTAAATCTTCTCTATTTCCATCTAAATTATCAAGTGCATCTTTAAGTTTTTGCAAGCTTCCTTTTGAAGTATCGGTAGCTTCTTTATCGATTTTGTCTTTATTTGTAGCTAAATTATCTTTAGTTAAAGTATCATTTAAAATTTCAGCTAATTTGGTTCGAGCATCATTGATAGCATCATCAACAGCTTTTTTATGTTCTGCTGTATCTTGGGTATAAATTGAATCTTTTTGTTTAGTTTTTGCATTTGCAAGCTCTTTTTCGAGCTCACCAATTGAATTATCTAAGCTTTGAGCATCTTTGACAATTTGCTTCACAACTTCTACATCATTATTAGTTGCAATTTCGCTTTTAAGCTGCTCTTTTTGTTTAGTTGTAATATTTTTTAACTTGTCAATTGCGTCATTTGCTGCAACTAAATTATTAAGTTTGTCATCCACTTTAACTAAATCTTCTTTAGTTTTTGCAGGATAAGTAATTTTATTAAGTTCATCAAGTAAAGCATTTTTTTGCTCTTCGGTAATTTTTTCTTCATTAAACTTCTGATTAATATTATTTTGTACTTCTGCTTTTTTAAGATCAAATTCACGTTCAGCTTTAGTTAAAAAGCCATTAACCGCTGAATCACCTTGTTTTTCAATAACTGTTGAAATATTCGGAAACTTAGTTGATTTAACTTTATAAACAACAGTTAAAGTGCCTTGATCATCATTGACATCTTTAAAACTTACTATTTCAACAGTTGCATCTTTAAGTGGTGAAGGATTAGTTGTATAAGTGAAATGAGTTTTATTTGCATCAGAACTAGCTTCACTTGGAAGTGTTCTATTTTTTTGATTTGAATAATCGTATTTAGCACTAATAGCATTAATTCTAGTTTGTTCTGCTTTTATTTCTTCACCATCTAATTGATCAATTGTATTTTTTAATTCAGTTTTCTTTGTTTCAACATTATCAGTTACATTTTTAACTAAATTAGTAAATGAAGTAGGTTGTGGATCAACACCTTTAAGTTTTCAGTTCAAGCTACCATCTGAATTAGTTTCAAACATATTTTTAATTTCTGTCACTTTATTATCAAATGGTGTTTTGGTTTCGTTTGAAGCATTACTATAATCGGTGTATGAATCTTGTTGTTTATTATTGATAGCATCTTTCAAGCTATTAATTAATTTACCCACTTTTTCATCTAACTTAACAGCTTTTTCTCTTAAATCATTAATTGCTTGATGATTTCCATTTAATGATTCTTTTTCTTTCTTGATTTGGTTTTTAAGATCATCACTTAAATTTGCTAGGCCATCAATAACTTTATCAAAATTAATTCCATCTAAGGTGTTTTTAGCTGTATCAAATTGAGTTTTAAGTTCTTCGATTTTAGCAGGATCATAGTATGAATCTTCCGGAAAAGCTTCATAATTGGAATTTTTCTTTTCTTCTTCTGTTAAAGGTAAACCGAGAGCTTCTTTAACTTGGAATAATCTTTTTTGATATTCATTTTTCTTAGCATCATCTGCATAAACATATTTTTCATCTGTTAGATTTTTAAATGAATCTTCAAGATTATCATAATAATCTTTTAATGCTTTTGTTTTTTCCGCTAAAGATGAAATATTGCTAAAAGGAGTGTTTGTGAATGCTAAATTACGATCATCAAAGTATAAAAGATTAGTTGTATATTTTTTGTCATCATTTACAAGTGATTTAAAATGATCTTTTTGCTTAGTTGTTAGATTTGCGGTATTCTCAATTTGATTTTTAAAGTTTGTAGAAGCTGTTGTTCACGCTTCTGACATAATTTCATTTATTTTTTGATTATTTGAAGTAGAATTATTAGTTAAGTTTTCGCTATTGTCAAAAACAAAATTTGCAGGTAAAGCATTAATTTTTGTTATTAATGCACTGTTTTCTGGTTGATTTAAATTTTTAAATCCATTAATTTCTTTAATTGCTTCGGTTTTATTACCATTTAAATTCTCTAATGCTGTTTTTAAATTCTTTTGAATATTCGCAAGACCATTAGGATTATTTCCTGTTGTATCTAATGCTGCATTAAAATTAATGAAATTATCAAAAATTGTTGAAGTTCCATTTGAAACACCTTGTACAATTGAACTCGAATTTCCTTTATTTGTAACAAATTGAGTTTTATAAGCTTGATCAGAATAAGAATAAATAGGATTTGTAGAGTTTATTTGACCAGCAATTTCATTAATCTTTTTAAGAGAATTAAATTTATTAGAAAGATCTTGTACATTACCCACAAAATCTGTTATAGCATTTGCGTTAGCATCATTTTGTGAAGGTGGATTTTTTGAAGACATTTCATGAACTTTTTCCATAAAAAGAGCTTGTGTTTTTTCTAAATTATTTGAATGAGCAGAAATAATATCAATATTATTTAATTTATCTTTTTGCTCTTTTAAAAATGTTCTACCTGATAATTTAGAACTTAAATTGAGAAATTTAGGAGTAAAACTTTCAAAAGAAACTGAATTAGTAGGCATTGTTATACCTGAAGGTAAACCGCTAGATAAATAAATTAAAGGAATTTCATTTGTATTTTCTTTATTATGTCCTGTTGGATTAGATTCGCTTTTAATATTTCCGTATTTTCCTAATTCAGATAAAGACTCATCAAATTTATTTTTATCTTCTATACTTGAAAATAAATAATCTTCTTTATTTGTAAAATCTGTAGAGTCTTTATCTTCGTTTGTTTTATAATCGTTTCATTTTTTATAACGTTGCTCAATTATAGATTGACGATTTGCAGTTAAAGAAATATAATCAATAGCTTTTTGCAGTTCTGCTTCAGCATTCTCAGTAAAATCTGTTTTTTCTGAACCTAAAATAGAATCTAAATAAGTAGTAAGTAAGAAATCTCTTTGACTTTTTGTTAAATTAGTATGTTTTTGTATTTCTTTAGTTAATTTATATCTATCTGTCAAATCATAAACAACAGGAGTAAATTCTCAAAATCCATCTAATGAACTTTCGCTTTCAATATGAGGTATATTTGAAGCAATTTTTCATTTTTTAGGATCTTCTGGATTTTTAAAAGCAATTCTTAATACTGTTCTTGGTTTTTCGTCTTCTGTTATTTGGACATCATCATTAACAATATTTTTAGTATTAAATGAAGATTCATTACCTGTTTGTAATCTTTTGTCTATTTCTCATATTTGTTGATGGTCTTTTTCAATTGTAAGTGTTGTTTGTGGTAATTTTTCACCATTAGTATAGGTGTTATTAGCGATGTTTTCTTTTGTTGTAAATTTTTTAATATATGTTTGCTTTCTATTTGCAGAAGTATAGAAACCTACGTTACCTCAATATCTTGTAGAAAGTCAATAGTGTTCAATAGAAACTCCGGCACCTACAAATGATTTACCAGCTTTTTCCATAGGTCCTTGCCCACTACCTTTTGTTCTATCATTTGGTTTTACATCAAATTCGATTATCGCTCCATTATTTTTTCCGTTTGGTGCATCTACATGGAAAGATAAATAAAAACCTAAATTATTTTTTACTTCACTAAAAACATTGGTTAATTTTTTAAGACCTAAATTTGAATTGTCCTTTTGTGGTGTACCATGAATTATAGCGGTTGCTAAATTGCCTCTTCCTGTTTCATCAAGATTATAAGCTTGTTTATATTCAAAATGACTTAAAGGAATTTGAGTTTCTTCTATTTTTTTCGGATTAGAAGCTAAATAATTGCTTTTATCCATATACGGATTAAGAGTTCAGCGATCTTCTGGATTAGCAGTCTCATCTATTGTTAAAGTTATAGTTTGACTATGTTTAGGGCTAATTAAAGCAGTATTATTAACATCTAAATCAAAAAATATAAATCTTAAAGTTCCTGTTAAAACCATATCATTTGATAAAAATATACCACCAGAATAATTCGATTCATTTACATTGTATTGACTTTTATGAAAAGCTATTCTAAATCTTTTTATACCTTTATTTTTATCAAAACCATCTCCCGACCATCAATTTCCATTAGATGCTGCTTCATTTCATCATTCTACATTTGTTCTTTGATCATAAGACCTTGAATCTATATTCCTAAAAGGAGTAGTAGTTGATACTAAATAAGCACCATTTTGGGGATTATTTGATCAACCCGATTTCGAACCCTGATTTCACTCTTCCGTAAAAGATAAATAGTTTGCAGAGCTTCATTTATTATCTATAATGTAGTTATTAAATTGATTGTAAATAGTGTCACCTTCTCTAGTGTTTCCTTGAACATTTAAAACTGACATTTGCAAGATTGAAATAGGAATTAACCCCATAATTCCAAAAATCAATTTATTTCTTTTTTTCATATATAACTCCCTAAGTTAAAAGAAAAAACGCTTTTTTAAAAAGCGTTAGCTTAATATAACATACAGAATATACAAAAATATATTTGAAATAAATAACTAAATTTTTCAATAAATTCATTGCATATATATATATATATAAACTTAATCTTTTAAAAATTACTAACTTAAATTTTAATACTTTAATTATAATAAAAAAGCAAATTAGATAAATTTATTTGTATAGTCAAGCAAAAAATGTATTTTTTAATTAAATTTTGAATTAAAATTTCTATTTTTTTCTCTTTTTGATATGAAAAAATATTTCATACAATCTATTTATTCTTATTAGTTTTATAATTTTAATACCAAATCATAAAATATAAAGAATGACTAAAAAACGAGGATATTATGAAAATAAAAAATAATCTTAAAAAGGTAATTATTTGCTCTGTTTTTGCAAGCGGTTTTTTACCATCGCTTTCTGGTACAAGTGCAACAACTACATACAATGGTGGATTTCCTGCTGATTACCTTCCTAAAAATAAAGAACTTGATCAAAAAGGGGTTGATGAATTAATTAAACAAGATTTTTATGATTCAAGAAATTACAATCTTGTCACACCAGTTAAAAACCAAGGAAGAGAAGGTCTTTGTTGAGCTTACTCTATAATCGCAACAATTGAATCTGCAATTTTAAGACAAGCTCCTGGTGATTTTAATATTAAAAATCTAGATTTAGATGAAAATCAATATGATTTTGCAGTTAATACTAGAAACGAAGAAGCGAATAAATTAAATCTTGCAGGAAGTGATAATTTTGAATACGAATTAGGAGTTGGTTCATATGTTTTAGATTCTGCCTTAATGTCTTTACAAAAAACAACATTAGCAAAACAAGGAGTGAAAACAAGTTATGTCGACCCGATTGTAAATGTAAAAAATGTCATTACAGTAGATTGAACTAATAAAGAAGAAATGAAAAGAGCGATTGCTAAATATGGAGCAGTAGCTTTTTCGATGAGTTATCCATACCAAACTTTTAACGCTAACACAGTTTTTTACAATAATAAATGAGATAATCCACCTGTACAAGAAGGTTCGCTTGCACATGCTTGTACAATTGTTGGATGAGATGATAATTTTTATGCAAGTAATTTCAAGCCTAACAAAGCTTCACAAAATGGAGCTTGAATTGTAAAAAATAGTTGAGGAACTAAATATCAAGCACAAGGTTATTTCTACTTATCATATGATTCACCACTTCTTGATGCTGTAACTTTTGAAATTGAACAATCAAAAGAACCACAAAATGCGTATTACTATGACGGAAGAAGAAACTACACAGGTTTTGAAACTGATCAAAGAGAATATGCAGCAGTTTTTCCGGTTAGAAAAACAAATGATGAAACAGTTGAAAAATTAAAGTCAATTAATCTAATTATCGATGGAAGTAATATTCAAGTTAAAACAAAAATTTTCATTGGTGACAATGAAAATATTGATTTTAATAACGCAACACCAAAGTATCAATGAGATGCAATTATTGAAAATAAAAATGGAAGACCTGGTGGATATACATTAGAACTTCCTGATTATGTTGAATTACCAAAAGATAAATATTTTGCAATAGTTGTAAAATTTGCAAATTCAAATTCTCCAATTTCAATGTATTATTCATTTGAACCAAATAGTCAAGGTGATTTAACTTTCTACAAAAATAATGATGGTTCTTGAACAAATACCAAAGAAACATTAAATGCAGCATTTAAAATTAAAGCTTACACAATAACTGAAAACAAAAATAATTCTACTACTTCAAGTTCTAGTGCTAGGGAAGAAAATCAATCAATAGATGAAAATTCAAATAATAATGTTCCAACAGAAGATTCAACTAAAAATACAGATTCAAATCTTTCAGATCAAAATAATTCTAACCCAGAAAACAATGAGTCATCATCCTTACCAACAAATACTGAAAATAACTCAAATGAAACAACAGAAAATAATGACAATCCAGAAAATCAACCTAATAATGTAGAAGCTAATTCTAGCGATCCGAAACTTTCTGAAGTGCATGACAGTAACACTTCTTCTAATTCTAATAATGAGAATAATAACCCAGTAGAAACACCTACAAGAGAAAATGAAACTATCGAAAATCATGATAATAATGTTGTAGATGATAATTCTTCAAACGAATCAAATACAAATAATAATAACGATCTTAATGATTTAAATAATACAAATTCTAACTCTAATAACACAGAAAATAATTCAACTATTAGCGAAAAAGAAAATCCAAAAAATAACGAAACTTCTACAAATGAAGATGATTCAAATTTAAATAACCAAGATTCTTCATTACAAAATGAAGATTCAGAAAGTAATGAAAGCAATAACTCCGAAACAACAAACACAAATTCAAACAATAACACTCCTGAAAACACATCAAACGAAGTTACAAATAAAGATCAAAATTCAGAAGATTTAACAAAAACAAAAGAAAAGAAAGTTTCTAATTCTTTCAATTTAATGTGATTAATTGCTTTACCAATAATTGGAGCAATGACTTCTCTTGCATGATTTATCTTTAAATTTAAAGATAAATTTGGAAATAAAAAATAAAATATATTCATATTTACCAAAATATTAATTAAAATAATAGAAAAAAGAAGCATTTTTAAATGCTTCTTTTGTTTTAAAAATTAAATACGAAAAAGCTCAGAGGGATCAATTTTAAATTGAAGCATATTTGCTGTTTTTCTCCCTCCATCTCCTCCTTTTCTTTGAATTGTTACTTTGCCTAAAACAAGAGATCCTCTTGGACTAATTTTAATTTTGCCATCATGTAAGTAAATTTTAATAACTTCTTCTATGTTTTTTAAAACTCATTTTGATTCATTTTGAGATTTTTGAGTAACCAAAACTCAATTAGCTTGAAATTCTCCTCGTCCTTTTAATATATCGCTTATAATAAGTTTCTTATTTTTATCAATTCATGACAAAATTTCTTCTTGTTCTTTATTAGAGAATTCAGTGATAAACATACGTTTTTCCGATTTTGTCTTTACTTTATAAGGTTTCTTTTCTCCTGTAAAATACTGAAATAATTCAAAGATATTTTCAGGAATTTCTCAAAGTTCTTTATAACTCTTTAATCATCTTTTGTCAACTTGATTAAAACCTTTTTTATTGCTAACTAATTTTATTTGTATGTTTTCTTTATTTATAAATTTGTTTGATTTTTTTCTAACTTCTAAAACAATATCACTTTTTTGTCCTTTAATAAAATTAACTTTTATTTGATTTATGGATAAGATAGAGTGGCCCATGATTTTTAGTCAATTTTGAGCCTCTCTATCATTTTGTCAAAATATGAACTTTTGTGCAATATCTTTTTCATTTTGAAAGCCATTTTTTGCAATTTGAGATCCTAAATCTTTTTTGTTTAAATTATTCATAGTTCCTTTCTATAAAACTAATTTCATCTAGCATGTTTTTTGTAATTCTTTTAATAACATTCACTGTCATAGCATTACCTGCTTGTGAAAGAATTTTATTATTATTAAACATTTTGTTTTTAATTTTTCCAGCCATTTCCTTAGGAAAACCTTGTAATAAAAGAGATTCGTATCCATTTAATTTTCAAACTTTCTTATTTTTAACATAAAGTAGTCCATGTCTTCCTGTTCTAAGTGTCGGGAAATATCCTTCATATTTTCTAAGATCAGATTGCCTTCAATCAATCACGCAGTTTTCTCAACTCAAAATTTCTTCATTTGAATACTTATTTTGATTATACTTATTAGCTAAATATTTTTGAAAAGTTTTATCGTTAATATCAAACTCTAAATTATTATTTTCATCAATAAAATCTTCAAAATTTGTTCTTTGTTCTTTTTCAGGGAAATTAAAGTTTGTAATATTTAGTTCATTTTTAAATCCAACGATATAAATTCGTTCACGAGTTTGTGCTACCCCAAAATCTAAACTATTTAAAACTTTATAAAAAATTGTATAACCTGCTTTTTGAAGTTCTGAGCGAATAACTTTAAATGTATGTCCTTTATCATGATTAACAAGACCTTTTACATTTTCTAAAATAAAATATTTGACTTCTTTTTGCTTCATAATATTAATTAAAAAATAGATGATTTGTCCTCTTTCGTCCTCAAAACCTCCTCTTTTACCAGCAATTGAAAAGGTTTGACACGGAAATCCTGCAATTAAAAAGTCAAAATCTGGTAAATTTTTAGCATCAATTTTAGTTAGATCTCCATAATTATTATGATCATTAAAAAAAGTAGTATATGTTAAATTTGCATGATCATCTATTTCTGAATGTCCAACACATTCAAGATTATTTTGTTCAAGACCTAAACGACCTGCTCCAATTCCAGCACAAAAATCAAAAAACTTTAATCGTTTTTTCATGATATATTAACCTCTCTTTTATTCTATTATAATTAAAAAATAATGTTTTGCAAGATTGAAAAAATTCAACTTAAAAATTCTTAATAAAGAAGAATATTTTGAAATCCAAAAATGAAATGAAAAATCTTGATAAAAATGTTATAATTTGGAAGATTTTTCAAAATTCAATTTTTAGAAAAAGGGAGGTTAATATGGCAAATATTAAATCTAAAATTAAAAGCATAGCTAAAATGGAAGCAGCTAGAGTTAAAAATGCTGCAATGAAATCTCGTGTAAAAACAGCTATTAGAAAAGCAAGAGAAGCAGTTTTAGCTAAAGCAGAAAACGCTGATGCATTAGTAGCTTTTGCTCACAAAACAATTGCTAAGGCAGTTTCAAAAGGTGTTTTCCACGCTAACAAAGGTGCTAGAAAACATTCACGTTTAGACCAATTTGTTAACGCTAACAAATAATCTATTCATAAACTAAGAATCACTCTGTCAAAAGACAGAGTTTTTTTAAAATCAAAATCATTTTCTTGCGTACTAAGAGCTACCAAAAAAGTCAAAATAATGTAAAATATCAATTATATCTATTCAAATGAAAGGTATATTAAAGATGAGTAAAATAACAAAATATATTAATAATCAAGTAGTTTATGACGAACAAAAAGCATATCAATACTTAACAGTTATTCAAAAATTTCTAAAAGATAAAGTTAAAGAAGCAAAAGCAGATGGAGTTGTTGTTGGAATTAGTTCTGGTATTGATTCTTCATTAGTTTATGCAATTGCTAAAAGCGTTTTCCCTAACTCTACAACTGGGGTTGTAATGCCAGTAATTTCTATGACAGATACAGATTTAAGTCATATTAAAGAGCTAGAAACAAGTTTTAATGATCAATTTTTAAGAGTTGACTTAACTGAAACTTTTAACGCTATTACAAACAGCTTGCAAGTAAAAAATCATTTAGCAATCGCAAACATTAAACCAAGATTAAGAATGACAACTTTATACGCAATTGCACAAGAAAGAAATTCACTTGTTTTGGGAACAGATAATGCTGATGAAGTTTTTATTGGATACTTTACAAAATTTGGTGATGGCGGAGCTGATTTATTACCAATTTGCAACCTTACCAAAGGAGAAGTTAAATTTTTAGCTTCACTTTTAAATGTTCCAAATTCAATATTAAATAAAAAACCATCAGCTGGACTTTGAGAAGGCCAAACCGATGAAGATGAGCTAGGATTTAGCTATTCTGATTTAGACTTTTATTTAAATCACATTGATCAAAGAGAAGTTTTAGACCAAAAACTTTCACAAGATACTATTGCTAAAATCGAACATAAACACAAAATTACTCAACATAAAAGAGATGCTATTTATAAACCAGATATAGTCAAATAAAAATTTTAAAAGGAGAAAAGTTATGGCAGGACATTCACACGCAGCCAATATTGCTCACCGTAAAGGTGCACAAGATGCAGCAAGAGGAAAAATTTTCCAAAAGTTTTCAAAAGAAATTTATGTAGCAGCACAAAAAGGACCAGATCCTGAAACTAACCCAGCTTTAAAATTAGCAATTTCAAAAGCTAAATCAAAAAACATGCCAAAAGACAACATCGAAAGAGCAATTAGTAAAGCAAAGGGTGACAAAAATGCAAACGCTTTCGTTGAAACTATCTTCAACGCAACCGTGCCTGGTGGAGCTACTTTTATTGTCACAACATTAAGCGACAATATTAATCGGGTAACTTCAAATGTGCAATCATACTTTAGAAAACAAAACGCAAATCTTGGAAAAACTAATCAAATTCCGTTTCCATTTGAGAAAAAAGGAATTATTGAAATTTCAAAAGAGCTAATTTCAGAAGATGATTTAATGATGATTGCTCTTGAACATCAAGTTGAAAATGTTGAAACAGAAGGTGATAGCTTTGTGGTTATTAGCTTACCTGAAAATTTCACAGCACTTAAAAATGCAATTGAAAATGATTTAAAAATTGAAACATTTATTCAATGTGAAGTAACTTATTTACCAAGCATGTATGTAGAATACGACGAAGAAAAAGAAGCAAAATTATTAGATTTTGCTGAAAAACTTAAAGATGATGACGATATTCAAGAAGTATATCACAACATCGAAGTTAAGACAGTTTAAGTATGAAATGACTTAGTTTATTAGCTGGACAATTAAATAATTTCACAAACAATGAAAATATAACTAAAATGCTTTTAGTTATTATTTTTTTAGGTGCTTTATTATTAATTCCTGTCGGAATTTCAGTTCTTTTTCCGCTTTTAAAAAGCAGACTTAACCACCGAACCAAAGTTTATTTATACGCTTTTTCAACCGGATTTTTCATTATTTTATCAACCTTTGGTTTTTTAAGAGAAGCTCTTGAACAAGCTTCCGAAACTGGTGAAACAGGAATGAAGTTATATGGTTATAATATCCTTATTGTTTTTGTTGGTCTTTTAAGCGGATTAATTTTTTCATTTACTTTAAAATTTGTCATTACCTATCGAATTAATCAAAAATTATTACAAAATAAAAAATTAAGTATTTTTGTTCATGATCATTCGCACGAACATAATGAAAACCATGTTCATGAACATCCTGATCATATTTTTAGTCAAGATGATGCTAATCAATTAGCAGAAGAAGCGTTAGTCGAAAAAATTAGCGGAAAACTTAAAATCATTGCTCTTGCTTTACTTTTAACTCATAGAATTCCGGAAGGATTTTTAATTGGGTATAACCTTAGCTTAGCAATGCCAGATCTACAAGATCTTAGTGGTGGAACTGTTGGACTTTCAAACTTAACAACCGCTTATTTTGTATCATTAATTTTACACATGATACCTGAAGAGTTAGTTTTTTACTACCGTTTACGTGAAGCTGGATACGGAAGATGAAATTCCTTACTAATTTCTACGCTCATGGATATGCTTTTTTTACCATTTATGCTCGTAGGAATTTATGGTGGAAGTTCAATTGGTGGTAACCACTTTGCCCAAGGATTCTTAATGGCAATTATTGGAGGTATTTTCCTTTTTACCTCACTTGTTGAATTTTTCCCTGAATTTTATCATGTTGAAATGAACAAAAAAAGATGATTCATTACTTTACTTTGTTTATTCATCGGAGTTCTCTTTTCAGCATTCATTTTAAGTTTCCATGAGCACAGTCATAACCATGTAACAACTAGTGCTTTAATCAAAGAAACTATCGATTTTTCTCAAAGTTCTTTCAATCAATTAATTTAATGTCCTATCTTTAGGACATTTTTTAATACAAAAAATCTTCATGTTTAACCATGAAGATCTCTTTGTCTTTGAGTAAATTTATAAAACCCAAAACCAAGAAGGTTTGCAATTACGTAAGAAACTAAAACAATAGTATCAGCAAGTTTAAAGCTGCTTCCTGCTAAAAATGGGAAGAAATTAACCAGCATAATTGCTCCAACTAACAAAATTACAACAACATAAAGAATCTTTTCAACAATGAAAATTGGTTTAATTTCCTTGCGTCATTCTAAAATTAATGCAGAGATAAAGGTCATAATATATTGCATTAGAAAACAAATTGTTCCTAAATTAATAACCGAATCAAAGAAGTTATTTAAACTCGGAATAAAAAGTGGTAAGAGAGAAAAGATCAAAAGCGAAATAACTGTTAAACCAAAATTAAACCAAATTGCATTTTTAAATTCATTTTCTTTATTTGCTAATCCTAAAAATTTTGGTAAATATCCTGCATTTGAAAGAGCAGCTAAAGTACGACCATAAGCTAGAGTGCTAGTTAATGATGAAGCAATATTATAAGTAATAATATACACTGCAAAAATAATAGTTCCAGCAAGTCCCATTGTTAAACGGTAAATGCTAATAAAAGCGGTTTGATCATCTTTAATTAAATTGGTTGAAACAAACAGTAAATAACCAATTAAATAAAAAGTAAAGACAAAAATAAAGGCAGTCATCAAAATTTTTCTAAAATTTTGAAACTTAGTATTAGGAGCTAAGGTTGGGAGCATTTCAATTCCACCAAATGCAAACATAAAAGTTAGAGAGGAACTAAAAATTAAAAAAGTATCAACTTTTGTTCCAAGTTTACTTGTAAAATTAGCAACTAACATTCTTTGATTAAAAGCTAAATAAACAAGACCTCCAAAACCAATTGCTAAAACAATTCATTTAATTAACATATTGAAGAAAATTACCTTTTTGCTTAAAGTTACTCCAAAAGTCGAAATAAAAATTAATAAAATAAAGAATACGATCGACACTCCTCTAACAAGATTTAAAATTCAAGTTTGATCTGTAAAAATCTGGGCTGCCTTGACTAAAAATAAAGTTCCACTTCCTGCGTAAAGCGGACCTTGAATATATTGGTTTCAACCAACAAAGAACGCAAAATTTCCTTTCGATACTCGATTGGCATAAGAAAACGAACCTCCCTGATCTTTTGGAAATTCATTAACTAAGCGTGAAAAAACCAAAACAACACCCAAAGCAATTAAAGCTGTTGGTAAAATAACGGCAAGAGCTCAAATTCCTAACTTCGCAATTTTAGAAATTGTCGCCACAAAACCAAAACCAACAACATAATTAATTGCTAAAAGTGTGAATGTACGAGAATTGAAATATGAAGATTTTAAAGACATTTTTTCCTTTCAAAATTTGATTAATAAAATAATAAACTAAGAATTTAAAAAAGAAAGCAAATTTTTAAAAAAAGTAATATTCACAATCAATTTAGTAAGTTTTTAAACTTTTTCATTTTAATGAAGCTCTTAATTAATGAAAAAATCACTAAGATTTACTCCCTAATAAACTTAAAAATTCGGTATAATTAAAATAAATATTTTAAAGTTGAGGGATTTTCATGATTAAAAACCAAAAAAATTGAGTATTCATCGCAGGAATAGCAACTTGTTTAACCGTAATTGTTGCATTTATTGTCGCTCTAATTATGAGTAAAAAATCAGAATGAGCTTCAATTTTCTTTTCACTTGGAATTATTGTTATTTTAATCTTTACTTCTTTTTTACTATATTTTGCAATTCATAATTTTGCAAAATCTCGTGAATTAATTAAAAAATCATTCAATAGTTTTATTGAAGAAGTAATGACAAACAATAATATTGGAATTATTATTTATGATTTAGATCAAAAAATTATTTGATCAAGTAATTTTATTAAAAATAAATTTGGTAGTGAATTTATCGGTCAAACTATCAATGAATTTTTCGAAAAATTCAACCTCCAATTACCGAATAATTGAAATATCAATGAAATTAAAACCGAATTTGCCAATAAGGGTAATCAATATGAAACCCAGTTTTGACCAATTTCAAATACAATTGTTATTCGTGATATTTCAACCGAACATCTTTTCAAACTTGAATCATGAGAACAACAACCGGTTATTGGTGAAATTGAAATTGATAACTATCAACTATTTCAATCAATCTTATCTGAAGAACAAATTTTCACAATTAATAAAGTTGTAATTGATGCAATTAAGGAATATGTTGAAAAATACAACTTTATTTATCGTCAATACACTAATGGTAAATTTGTAATAATCACCAACGAAGATACACTTGCTAAAATGAGCAAAGAACAATTTGATATTTTCATGAAAGTTAACGACAGATTAAAAGATCAAAATATTAACAAATTATCATTAAGTATTGGATTTGCTCGGGGTTGATCTTCGTTAAAAGAAAAAATTGAACAAGCTAAAAAAGCACTAGTTCAATCCCAAAGTAGAGGTGGAGATCAAGTTACCATTTTCTCAAACAATGAACCACCAATTTATTATGGTTCTAACTCTGAAATTTTATCTGACAATAGTCGAACATTAATCAATGAAATTACTCGTGAATTTGAAAAAGTCTTAAAAAACCCAGAAATTAAAAATGTTTTAATTTATGGACATAATTTAGCAGATTTAGATGCATTAGGTAGTTCACTTGGAATTTACGAAATAGCTAAAAGTTATGGTAAAGAAGCAAATATTGTTGCTAACACATTTGATTCAACTGCCACAACTGCACTTAAAGAACTAAATAACAAGCACAAAGATATTTTAAGTAACATTTTTATTAGAAGCGATATTCAAGCTAATAAATTAACAAACAATAGCACACTAGTTGTTCTTGTTGATACATCCGATCCAACAAGAACAGATAATAAAGATGCAATAACCAACGCTAATCGTGACAATATTTTTGTTTTTGATCATCATCGTTCAAGTAAACCAATTGATTTTTGTCCAAAGCGAAATATTTATATAAATACCGGAGCAAGTAGTGCTTGCGAAATAGTTACCGAAGTAATTAATTTCTTAGATCATAAAGTTAATTTATCGCAAATGACTGCACAAGTTTTATTAAGCGGAATTTACTTAGATACAATTCAATTTACTAAATCAATTACCCCTCGAACATTTCAAGCTGCTGCTTGGCTCGAATCAAAAGGGGCAAGCGGTTCAATTAGCTCAGAGATGTTAAAGGTAGACGAGGATACCGATAAACAAATTAAAGAAATTTTAGATAACGCAATTGAAATTAAAAAAGGTTATTTCTTAGCTTATACAGACAAAGAATGTTCCAATGATGTAATTTCAATAGCAGCAAATGAACTACTCCAAATTAGAGGAAGAGTTGCAAGTTTTGTTGTAGCAAAACTTAAAAATTCAAAAGTATATAAACTAAGTGCAAGAGGAATTGGAACAAATGTTCAAATCATTTGTGAAGCAGTTGGTGGTGGTGGTCATTTTAGTACCGCAGCTGCAACTAGTGAAGAAGATTTAGAAACATTTGTCGACAATATCAAGCACGCAATAACAACAGCAGGGAGAAATATTAAAAATGAAAGTAATTCTATTAAAAGATTGTAAAGACGGAAAAGCAAACACAATTGTTGAAGTTTCACCAGGATACGGAAGTAACTTCTTAATTAAAAATGGTTTTGGTGTTCCATATAACCCCAAAACAGCTAAAGCTTTAGAAAAAACCTTAGATAAAATCGTAGCAGACGAACACGAAAAACGTGCTCAAATGCTAGAACTTAAAGAACAGTTAGAACAATTAAGACTAAAATTTGAACTAACAGCTAATATTGATGGTAATAAGAACTTAAATGTTCACGGTTCTATTTCAACCAAAGAAGTTGACAAAAAACTTAAAGAATTAGGTTTTAAAGTGGACAAACATGCCCTTTCAAAAATTCATTTAGTATCTGAAGGATTGCACGAAGTTGTTGCAACACTTTACAAAGATATTAAAGCAATTATTCATATCGAGATTCAAATTCATGTCAAGAAATAAGAGAAGATTTGAACCTAATCCTAAATTTGAGAAAATTATCCAACTTCCAAATTCAAAATATTCTGATTCAGAAATCGAAAAAAGCTTATTAGCAATGATTTTAAGTCAAGACGAAAGCCAATTAGAAGCTTTTCAATACTTAACAAGCGAAATGTTCTTTTTTCCAAGATATAAACAGATTTTTCAATTAATTCAAGATTTAAGACAATCTAAAAAAAATGGTAATCTCTTTTCTTATTCATTTCACGAAATTTCAAGTTTCTATGAAGCAAATAAACAAAATTACCAATTAATTTCACAAGCATTATTAAACGAAATTTCAACAACATTTTTTAACTTAAATAATTTTTATAATTACATTGATACTTTAATTGCCAAAAATAAGTTGCGGAACATCGAAGCATTTTTCAAAGATTATAGTGATAAAATGCAACATGGTGAAAAGTTAGAATTTAACGATGTTGTTAATGATTTTAATGAATTTTTACTCGAAAAAGCACATGACGATATGGAAAATAGCAACTTCAAATTGATCGAAGAAGTTGCCTCAGATTATCGTGAATTAATCGAAAAAATTTGAGAAAATCAATATTTTGATAATGTTTTACCAACTAAATTCAAAAGCATCGACAAATATGTTCAAGGTTTCAAGCCAGGACAACTCATTATCCTCGCAGCACGGCCAGGAATTGGGAAAACTGCTTTGGCCTTAAATATTGCTCGTAATATTGCTTTAGATCATATTAATCAATTAAAAAATCAAGATAATTTAGTCGGAACAATCGATGAGCAAATCGAACAAAATCCAGAAAATAGTAGACCCAAAAATGTTGCATTTATTTCGCTTGAAATGGCAGTTAATGAACTTCTTGCAAGAACTATTTCTTCAACTGTTGCAATTCCACTCTATTTTTTACAAAATCCAAATCAATTAAAAGAAAATCCTGAATATCGAGAAAGATTTGATTATTTCTTTTTAAAATACATCAAGGATATGAATATTTATTTTGATGATGCTGCAACAAGTAAAATTAATGATATTGTTCGAAAAATCAAACATCTTGTCAAAAACTTAGATGGTAAGCTTGATTTAATTGTTATTGACTATCTTCAATTAATCTCAACCGATGGTCCAGCTGGAAATCGTCAAAATGAAGTAAGTACCATCTCACGTGCTTTAAAAGTTTTAGCACTTGAACTAAAAATTCCAATTCTCGCTCTTTCTCAACTTTCACGGAGCGTTGAAAGTAGAGAAGACAAAAGACCTCACCTACATGATTTAAGAGAAAGTGGGGCTATCGAACAAGATGCCGATATTGTTATCATGCTTCATCGTGATCGTCAAACTCACAATTCTAGTGAAGAAGGATATGAAAGAGATCGTTTTCATGGTTATAAAACGACAATTACAATCGCTAAAAACCGTGGTGGAGTTAGTGATGTTAGCTCTGATTTAATTTACCTTGGTTCAAATGTTTCTTTCATTGATGAAAACTTAGATGAAATGCGAAATGGCTAATTCGAATTTCAAATAATTAAATTTAAAATTAAGGAGATTTTGCTAATGGACTGTTACCCCAGTTTCAATTTTATAATTTGACAAATTCACTCAAACCAAAGCGAGGTATTTTATGCCTAGTTTTCTTTGAGTAATATTAATTATTGTTCTTGTTCTACTTTTTGTGTTAAGTAGTATTTATAGTGGTTCAGAAACTGCTTACTCAACCATTTCACCAGCAAAAATTCACGATATGGTTGAAAATCAAGAAAAACTTTCTAAATTAATTCACAAACAATCAAAAAGATACAATCAAATTTTGAGCACAATTTTAATCGGAAACAATCTTGTGAATGTTTCCTCAGCTTCGTTGATGACATTTTTATTATCAAATGCAGCAATTGGTCAAGCACACGCTGCAATTATCTCAACAGCAGTTGTCACTCCGCTTCTTGTTCTTTTTGGCGAAATAATTCCCAAATTACTTGCTAAAGCTCATACTGTTGGATTTTTAAAAACTTTTTGTTTGTTTATTGAGGTGAATTATTGAATCTTTTTCATTTTAACTTACCCAATTTCAAAATTAAGTAAAAAAGTTTATGAAACCAACACCGAAGAAGAATTAAAAAGCTTTATTAAAATCGCTCAAAATGAAGGTGTTCTTCAAACAGGAGAATCACTACTTGCTCAAAACGCCTTAGATCTTGACTCTACTAAAGTTGTTTCACATTACATCAAACTCAAAGATGTGCAAGTGATTGACTTTAAAGCAACAGTCAAAGAAGCTCTTGAAATTTTTAAAGAAACAAATTATTCAAGACTACCAGTTATGAAGGAAAATAATTTAATTGGAATTATTTTAGTTAAAGATATTTTCCACGTCAAAAGCACCGATAGAGTAATTGATTATTTAAAAAATGTTCCTCATTTATCTGCTAATTCAATTCTATCAAGTGCTCTTGAAAAATTAAGAGCTGCTCGTGCTCAAATGGGTTTTGTAATTGAAAACAATAATTCAACTGATGTAATTGGAATTATTACAATTGAAGACATCATCGAAGAAATTATTGGTGAGATTTATGATGAATACGATGATGATGAACAAATTTATGAAATTTCACTAGAAAAATCAAGAGTTCAATCTAATGTTAAAATGTTAGATGTTTTCAAGCAACTAGAAATAAGTTTAGGTTTACTTGAAGAAAACGAATCTGACTTAACTTTACGTGAATGACTTCTCAAAAAAACTAAGAAAACAAGACTCACCAAAAACACAAGATTTACATTAGATGATGAAGTTTCATTCAAAGTTATTGAAATTGTCAAAAATCAAAAACATTCTGCAATTATCGAAATTAATAAATTATAAAAAACTATCGTTTAAGATAGTTTTTTCTCGCAATTTTAATTAAATAAAAGTTATAATATAGCACAAGGTAATAAATTTTACATGCAAAGGCAAAATAAGGAGGCAAAATGCTCGAAGTACAAAATTTAAGTAAAATTTTTGTTGATAAAAAATTATTTGAAAATGTTAATTTAAAATTCACACCAGGAAATACATACGGAATTATTGGTGCAAATGGTGCAGGAAAAAGTACCTTTTTAAAAATTCTTGCCGGAAATATTGAACCAACTAGTGGTCAAATTTTAAGAGAAAAAAATAAAAGAATCTCAGTTTTAAGTCAAGATCATAATGCGTATGATGATTTTGATGTCACCGAAGTTGTCATCATGGGAAATACTGATTTATACCAAATCAAACAAGAAAAAGATGCAATTTACATGAATCCAGAAGCGACTATGGAAGATTACGAAAGAGCCGCAGAACTTGAAGATCGTTTTGGTGAATTAGGTGGTTGAACAGCTGAAAATGACGCTCAAGAATTGCTTAGCAACTTACATATTCCAAAAGAAAAATGAAATGTTAAAATGTCAGAGCTAACTGCTAACCAAAAAATTAAGGTTTTACTTGCAAAAGCATTATTTGGAAATCCAGATATTTTAATCATGGACGAACCAACTAACCACTTAGATCTTAGAAGTATTCGTTGACTTGAAAACTTTTTAATTGACTATAAAAATGTAGTTATTGTAGTTAGCCACGATAGCGACTTTTTAGATGCAATTTGTACTCACATTGTGGATATCGATTACAATGAAGCTAAAATTTATACAGGAAACTATTCATTCTGGAAACAATCATCAGAATTAGCTCGTGAAATGATGAAAGCTTCAAATATGAAAAAAGAAGCTCAAATTGAAAAATTAAAAGAATTTATCGCTCGTTTTAGTGCTAATGCCTCAAAAAGTAAACAAGCAACTTCAAGAAAAAAATCTCTTGAAAAAATTCAATTAGATGAAATTAAACCTTCAAATAGAAAATATCCATATGTTCGTTGAGAAATGAATCGTGATCATGGAAAACAAATTTTAACAGTCGAAAACTTAACTTATAAAAACGAAAACGGTGATACTTTATTCGAAAATGTTAACTTCACTCTGCGTCCAGGTGAAAAAATGGTAATCATCGGTGATGATGACATTGCTAAAACAAGATTGCTTGAATGTCTTGTTGGTTTAAAAACTCCAACTAGCGGAACAATCGAATGAGGTCAAACTATTACATATAGTTACTTTCCAAATGATAACTCTAAATACTTTAATACTGACGAAACAATTTTAGATTGAATTTCAAAATGACCACTTGAAAATAAAGAAAAAGAAAATCGTGAAAATGATGATGCTAGAATGCGTGGTTTCTTAGGAAGAATGCTTTTCAGCAATGACTCTGTCTTTAAAAAAGTTTCAGTAACAAGTGGGGGAGAAAAGGCAAGATTAATGTTTTCAAGAATGATGCTTCTTGAAAGTAACTTTATCATTTTAGATCAACCACTTGATCACCTTGATACAGAAAGTATCGACTCTGTAATTGAAGGGGTCAAAGCATATAAAGGTGGGGCAATTTTCACAACTTATAACCGTGCATTTGTTAATCAATGTGCCGATGTTATTTTAGAACTTGTTTCTCCAACAAAGAGTTTCTTGTTCCGTGGTACACTTGAAGAATACGAAGAAGCAATTGCTGACTAATGAATCGAATTTTTGTCAATCAAAAGCAGGATAACTGCTTTTTATTAACCAGTGAAGACTTAAAACATTTAAAAGTTTTAAGAATCACTGATAAACCATTTATTTGCGTTTATAATCAAGAATTTTATAAGTGTACTTTAGCAAATGATCGAGCATTAATTCAAGAAAAATTGAATTTAAACCACGAATTACCTTTTGAAGTTGTTCTTGCAATTGGTGTAATTAAATTCGAGCGTTTTGAATGACTTTTACAAAAAGCAACTGAACTTGGAGTAACTAAAATTATTCCAATGATCACCAATTACACAAATGGCGAATTAATCAAATTTAATAAATTTGAGAAAAAACGTGAAAGATTTGAACAAATTTTAAAAAACGCAGCCGAACAATCTTTCCGCAACAAAATCCCTACACTTGATAAGCTTACTAAATTTGAAGATGTAGCTAATTTAAATTATGATTTCAAAATTATTGCTCATGAAAAAAACAGCATTCAAGATGCTCTTAGTGACAAAATTAACCAAAATGTGCTTTTTTTAGTTGGACCTGAAGGTGGTTTTAGTGATCAAGAAATTGAAAAAGCCCTAAATTCTGGTTTTATTAGCGTATCACTTGGTTCAAGAATTTTAAGAGCAGAAACTGCTGGTCTATTTTTACTTAGTCAAATTAAAATACAATAATTTTTAGGAAACTCTTTTTTTCACATTTTGAGAAAAAAGAGTTTTTCTAACCTTGTTTTAATTAAAATACCTTAAAATATTTTTAAACACATTAAGGAGGCAAAAATGTTAATTGGAATTTCAGGAATGATCGGAAGCGGTAAGAGTGTTCTTTCTGCAAAATTGTTAAAACACTATAAAGAAAATTCTTTACTATTAAATGAATTTGAAGAGGAAGATCCTGTTTTTAATACTATGTTAAGTTGACTTTACGAAAGAAGACCTAATTTCGATGTTACTTTTCAAGCTTATGTAATCGAACATCATTTAGGAATGGTTGAAAAAATCAAAAATGAATTTCATCAGAAAAAAATGAATCCTGAAACAGATCTTATTTTTCTAGATCGTTTTATTGCAGAGCACTATGTTTTTGCGAGCGTTAATCTCAAAAATGCTAGCGATAAAATCAAGCGAGCTTATGATGCATTTTTTAATAACATGGTTACAAATGAAGATATTCCTGAATTTGCTATTTTCCTTGATGTTTCACCAACTGAATTTAAAAAACGACTTTTTGCACGTGGAAGAAAAGTTGAAATAGATAGCTTTGATGATAATAAATTATATTTTGATGAATTATTAGCAATTTATAAAGACACTTTTACCAAAGTTGCTAATAAATATAAAATTGAGTTTCAAATCATTGATACAAACAATCTAAGTGAAGAAGAAGTTTTTGAAAAAGCTGTTAAGTTAATCGAAAACTACAAACAAAGTAAGAGAGGATAATATGACCAAACACCCTAAAATTAAAGAAATTCTTTTTGATCAAGCTTTTATTGAAAGTAAAATTCAAAATTGTGCAGAGTGAGTGAATCAAACTTATCAAAATTCACAAGACTTAGTTTTAATCGGGCTTTTAAAAGGTTCAGTTCCTTTTTTAGCTCAATTAATTAAGAGCGTCACAGTGGATCATACAATTGATTTTATGACCGCAAGTAGCTACGATGGAAGTCATGCTTCAAGCGGTAGTGTTAAGATCATAATGGACTTAGCACACGATATTGAAGGTAAAGATGTTTTAATTATCGAAGATATTATCGATAGCGGAATTACTCTCTCAAAAATCAAACAAATTCTCTCTGCCCGTAAACCAAAAAGTTTAAAAATTCTCACTTTAATGGATAAACCATTTAACCGTAAAGTTAACTTACAAGCTGATTATTTTGGTTTTGAAGTACCTGACGCTTTTTTAGTAGGTTTTGGGCTTGATTATAAAGAACAGTTAAGAAATTTACCTTTTATTGGTATTTTTGATGAAAAATTCTTAGAAAAATAAAAATGCAATTTTTTGCATTTTTTGTTTATCTTAAATCTAATAAAAAAATATCGCAAAAGCGATATTTCTACTAAGCTGATAATCCGTTAGCTTTAAATACACCAACTAATTCTTCGAAAGCTTGTTCTTCATCTTCACCTGAAACTTTAAGTGTAACTTCATCACCGCTTTTTACTCCTAAAGTCATAATGTTCATGATTGATTTTAAGTTAGCTTCTAATCCGTTAGCAATAATTTTTGATTCTGATTTGTATTTTGAAGCTGCCGCTGTTAAAAGTTGAGCTGGACGTGCGTGAATACCAATAGGGTCAATAATTTTAAGTGTAATTTCTTTCATAACTTCTCCTTTATTTTATTTTTTTAATATTATTAATATTATAACACAATAAATTTTTTAAATCGCAGAAGCGACTTAAAAAGTGCTTATATATTATACACAAGTAAAAGGAATTTTATATTTTTTTCATTTAGCTAAAAAATATTTTGAAAGTCAATTTTCTAGGTCTTGAAATAATTCAATTAATCACTAAAACTTCTTAGCATTTAATAAAATAAACCCAACTTAAATATATTAAATCATATATAATTTAAATTATTTAAATATAAATAAATAAGCAAGGAGTGAAATGGCTGAAAAAAACAGAAGAACCAAAAGAGTTGAAGTAATTCAAGTAATTTATAAATATGAACTATTAGAAGAAAAAATTGATGTTAAACAAGCATTTGAAGAATTTGATTATTTAGATAACGAACAATTATTAATGCTTGAAAAAGTCCACAAAAACTACAAATTCTTAAAAAATACATTGTTAAAACTCATTAATCCATCATGAAAATGACATCGAATTAGCCCAATTGTGCGTGCAATTTTGTTAAACGGAGCATGTGAACTTTTTTTCTTACAACCTAAAATTGTCATTAATGAAGCTATCGAAATTACTAAAATGTACTTTTTAAAACCCGAATCAAAAGAACAAGCTAGTGCAAACTTTTACGACGATTGACAATACAAGTTTGTTAATGGTGTTCTTGAAAACTATTACAAACTACTTTTAAAATTGGAAGTGATTACCCAAGAAGCACAAAATAATTAGTTGTATGTTTAACTTTTTTAAGAAAAATCAATCAGAAGATCTTCATAAAAAATCTTTTAAGTTTCTGATCAATACCGTTTTTTGACAAAATAAAATCAACAAAGTTTTAGATATTTTTTACCAACATCATTATCTCGATAAGACAAAACTCAAAGATCTTCCTTTTGAAAAACTTAATAAAAAAGGAAAATGAGAAAACTTGCATGAGTTTATTTTAGATTTTATTGGGTGTTTACCATTTACTGAAAATATTGATCCTAAAGATAAAACAATGGTAATTAACTTTTTTAAATACATGCTTTATCAACTTGCTTATAAAGCATATTTAAAGTCAACTCCACTAAGTTTTATTCAAAATCCACCATATCGTGAGGATAACTTAGTTGAATTAAATCGTCATAAACGAAATTTTTACTATGATTTTCTTGATGAATTTAAACATCGCAAAGATAATTACAACTTAGTTTTAATTCAATTACTTAAAATAATTTTATAATGAAGAATAATAACCAAGATATTCGTGATCAATTTCCAATTTTAAAAAATATCACTTATTTTGATAGTGCTGCACTAGTTTTAAAACCACTTAGTGCAATTGAAGCTAACACTGACTTTTATTTAAATAAATCAATTTCATCTAGAACAGCTGATACACCGCTTGGAAACGAAGTTGCTTTAACAATCAAAAAAGTAAGAAGCAAAGTGGCAGATTTAATTGACGCCAAAGAGCATGAAGTAATTTTTACTAGCGGCACAACTGAATCATTAAATAACTTAGCAGTTATGTCCAAAACCCTCCTTCAAGAAGGAGATGAAATTTTATTATCAGCTTACAATCATAGTTCTAACATCATTCCTTGAATTGAAGTTGCAAAACAAACAAATGCGAAAATTGTCTATGCTGAAAATCTTTTAGAAGCAATTAATGACAAAACTAAAATTATTGCTTTTAGTCATGAAACTAATAATTTTCAGCAAACTTTACCTTTTGAACAAATTATTCAAAAAGCAAAAGAAAAAGACATTATTTTAGTTGCAGATGCAGCACAATCAATCATTCATCAAAAAGTTTCACTCCAAGATTTTGATGCAATTGTTTTTAGTTCAAACAAATTTTATGGACCAACTGGTATGGGGGTTCTTGCTATTAAAGAAAAACTAATTAAGCAATTCAGGCCTGCTAAATTTGGTGGTGGTAGCGTAACTGAGATTGATACAAATTCAAATTGAGGGTTACGTGATACAATCACTGCTTTTGAGCCCGGGACACCTCACTTAGCTGGGTATTTTATGTTTAATGCTGCGATTGATTTTTTTAATTCAGTTGGTTATCAAAGAACTCACGCAATTTTAAATGAGCTTTCACATTACTTACATCAAAAATTAAAAACATTAACAAATGTTAATGTTTTATCAAAACCGGGAGATTTTATAGCAATTCTTAATATTAAAAATATTCATCCCCAAGATGTAGCGACTTACTTAGGAACTAAAAATATTTATACTCGAAGCGGAATTTTTTGTGCCCAATATGTACGCAATATTCGTGATGAATATGCATATTTAAGAATTTCACTTGGAATTTATAATAATTTTGAAGATATCGATAAACTAATTGAAGAACTTGCCAATGGAGGTGATTTTTATGCATTTTAATCCTAATCAAGCTCGTGAAATAATCATGAAACATTACATGCAACCAAATAATCGTGAAAATTTAGATCCTAACCAAGAAACTAAAACCTATTTTAGCAATACTTGTTCAGATAAACTGGATTTACAACTATATTGAGATGGAGAAATCTTAAAAGATGCTAAATTTCAAGGAAATGGTTGTGCCATTTTTGTTGCATCAACTGATATTTTTCTTTCTTTAATTCAAAATAAAACAAAAACTGAAATTACCGAGCTAGCAAAATTATTTAATAAATTTGTAAATCAAGAGGAACTTAGTCAAACAAAAATTAATCAACTTGAAAATTTATGAGTCTTTTACAATGTAAAAACTCATTTAAATCGTGTTGCTTGTGCAACTCTTACTTCAAATACATTTATAAATGAAAAATAGTGTTATTTTACACATTGATTTTGACTCATACTTTGTAAGTGCACTAAGAACAATTCGTCCAGAGCTAAAAAACAAGCCAGTAGTTTGTGCTAAAACTAAATCAAATTCGATCATTTTATCAATGAGTTATGAATTAAAAAAATACGGAATTAAAGCAGGTGCATTAGTTAGTGATTTACGTAAATTAGAACCTAATTTAATTGTTGCACCACCAATTTATGAATTATTTTCAACTCTTTCAAAAAACATTTTTGGTTATTTTTTTAAAAATGTTACCCAAAGATTTGAAGCCGCTTCAATTGATGAGTGCTATCTTGATATTAGTGATTTAGTTCCTAATTTAGAATCAGGATTAACTTATGCTCGCAATTTGCAAAATTTAATTTTGCAAGAATTTGATATCCCAATTAGCATCGGAGTTGCAAGTAACAAATTTCTTGCGAAAATGACCACAAATTTAGTCAAACCATTTAATGTAGGTCTTGCAGATGAAACTAATTATCAAACTTTATTTTACGATTTACCAATTAGTAAATTTCATGGAATTGGAAGAAGATCGCTTCCGAAATTAGAAGCAATTGGAATTTATCAAATTAAGGATTTGGTTTCTAAATCACCATTAGATTTAAATTTACGAAATATTTTCGGTAGAAATACAGCACAATATTTAGAATTAATCAACCCTAAGCGACAAGAACGCATTGCTCTTGCTCAAAAAGAAGATCCAAAAGGAATTGGTAAAGAAATTACTTTTGAACTTGAAGAATTAAATCAAATCAACATTGATCGAATCATTAAAGAAATTATTGATGAATTAGTTATTCGTTTAAAATCTAAAAACTTAGCAACTAATAATTTAACTTTGGTTGTTAGAAATTTAAATAAAAAATGAATTAGTAAAAATAAGAAATTACCAGAATTTACGCAAGATCCTCATTTATTTTATATTTATGCTAAACAACTTTTTAATGATAACTTTGACGAATATAACATACGAGGACTTGGTATTCGTTTTTCAAATTTAGAAAATATTAACACCATCTTTAAACCAATTAGTCTTTTAGAAGACGAAAAATTGCAATACCAAAAAATAAGCGAAGTTGATCGTTTAATTGCAAAAGTGAATCATAAAATTGGTAAAAATAGTACAATGACTTTAAATCAATACCAAAGTAATAAACGCAAAAATTCAGAAAATCAAACTTTTGAAATTGACGGAATTGCTTTTCAATTTAAAAAATAGGAGAAAAAATGAAACTAGGAATTTACGGCGGATCTTTTGATCCAGTACACAAAGGTCATATCAAGGTTGCTAAATTTGCAATTCAGCAACTTGGACTTAATAAATTATTTTTAGTACCAACTAATGTTTCACCATTTAAAGCTAAATTCAAAACAACTTCTAATGCAGATAAAATCAACATGCTTAACTTAGTTCTTGAAGATAAAATGGAAATTTCAGAATTTGAAACTAAGCGTGGAGGGATTAGTTATACTATAGACACAGTTAAATATTTTAAAAAGAAATATCCAAATGCACAATTGTTTTTAATTATTGGTTCAGATAATGTAAGTAAATTACATAAATGAAAAGAAATTGATCAAATTGCGAGTTTAGCCCAAATTGTTGTAATCAAACGGACAAAAACAATTAATAAACAAAACATTAAAAAATATCACGCAATTTTACTGAATAACGATTTATTTGATTACAGTTCAACAGAAATTAAACAAGGTTATTTAGACATGGTTGATCCGAAAGTTTTAGATTATATTCAAGCAAATGGTCTTTACTTAGAAAAAATCATCCACAACTCACTTAGTGCTTTACGAGCAAAACATTCAATTTCAACTGCAAAATTTGCTGCCGAACTTGCTAAAGCTCATAATATTAGTGCTAAAAAAGCTTATTTTGCAGGCTTAATGCACGACATTGCTAAAGAATGAAGCGAAAGTGAATCACGTAATTTTATTAAGGAATATCTTCCTGAACTTGAAAATGTACCAAAGCATGAGTTACATCAAATTTGCGGAATGCTCTGAGCAGAGCATGGCTATGGAATTAAAGATCCAGAAATTTTAAAAGCAATTCGTTTTCACACCACTATGAGCTTAACTATGTCAGATTTAGATAAAATCATTTTTATTGCTGATAAAATTTGTGAGGGTCGTCGTTTTCCTGGGATTCAAAAAATTCGTGAATTAGTATTCCAAGACTTAGAGCAAGGTTTTCAAGAAGTGGTAAATTTAAATTACAAGCAAAACATAGCAAAAGGAGTAACTTTTAGCAAGGAAGCACTTCAAATTTATGATCAATACTTAAAAAGAGGTTAAAATGGAACAAGAAAGATTGCAAAAACTGCTTTCAAAAGCAGGAATCGCTTCAAGACGAGAAGCTGAAGAATTAATTAATCAAGGAAAAGTTACAGTCAATGGACAAGTTGCAACATTAGGACAAAAAGCAACCTTCAAAGATGACATTCGTGTAAACGGACAAAAAATTCAAGAAGAGAAAAAAGTTTATTTCATTTTAAATAAGCCACCTAAAACAATTTGTACTTTAAAAGATAATTTTAACCGAACTAAAGTAACCGATTTAATTGATACTCCTTATAAAATTTTTCCTGTCGGAAGACTTGACTACGATACAACTGGTGTATTACTACTAACAAATGATGGCGAACTTGCTAATAAATTAATTCACCCTAAATATAAAATTTTAAGAGTTTACCGTGCTCGAATTAATCAACCACTAACAAAACAAGAACTCGCTAAGTTAAATAAACCAGTTTTAATTAACAAAACATTTAGTAGTCAAACAGTTATTCCAATTGAAGGTGCACCAAAAAGTTATTTTGTAATTTTAAGCGTCGGAACTTACCATCATGTTAAATTATTATTTAATGCAATCGATAAGGAAGTAATTAATTTAAAAAGAGTTGAATTTGCTGGTTTAACCGTCAAAGGAATTCCAGTTGGTGAATATCGTCAGCTGAATATGAAGGAATTAAAAACTTTAAAATTACTTACAAAAGATTAAAAAAAATCCTTTAAGCCTAAAATATTAAACTGGGACACGAAATATGGACACAACCATATTTCGTGTTTTTATATATTTAGGAGGTATTATGAGACAATTAAAGGCACATGAATGATTAGAACTATTCGGTAGTTATGAAGATTACAAAAATAATTTGATATCAAAAAATGATTTTGAACTTAAATATTATTCAATCAGAGGTTTTAGTTTTTTTGATAGAAAATTCAATGAGGCTAAAAAATATTTTGTCTTCAAGTATAACAGATATAATTTAGGAATGATAAATATAGAATCGCAAACAGGTAAATCATCTAAAAAAGGTAAAGGGTCAGGTAGACCAAAAAGGCAAAAAATTACTCCTATTGAAATTGTAAAAAAGGAATGAGAAAAAATGCCTAAGGAACAATTGATTGAAATTTTAGAAATTTATAAAGACTCTTTTGATAGAAATAATATTGAAGTTGATATTTCTAAAATTAAGAAATCTTCACTTTCTACAAGAAAATTGGGCCTATGCTTTAATAAATCTAAGTCAACAATTCACAATCTAAAAACTAAAGAGCAGCAAACAAGAAAAAAATCTGTAAATACTAAATATGATGAATTAATAATTAAGTCATTTAAGAAAAATAAGGGTTTGTTTGGTAGAAAAAGATTGGAAAGTTATATTAGAACAAAATTCCAAATAGATCTAAATTATAGGACTATTGGTAGAGCGATGAGAAGATTAAACTTATTTTGTTTAATCAGAAGAAAGAAAATAGATAGAGAACAAAAGAACACAAACGTAAAATTTATAGATCTTGTTAATCGTGATTATCACGGAGAGACAAACCAAATAATTGCCACTGATGTTACTTATATTTCTGCACCAAAAGATTGCTTAAACAATTTTGTATTTTTATCTGTTGCGATTGATCACAAAAGCAAATTTGTTGTTAATTATAATCTTTCAAAAAGAAATGATTTAGAACTAGTAATGGAACATATGTCTAAAATCAAAATGGATAAAAAATGAATAGCTCATTCTGATCATGGTTTCCAATATTCTTCAAAAACTTATGTAGATTTAATTCAGAAAAACAATGGTGTTGTATCAATGGGTAGAGTAGGAAATTCTTTAGATAATAGAGAAGCAGAATATTTCTTTTCAATTTTAAAATCAGAATGTTTAAAATTAATCGATATTACAAAAATAACTTTTAATGAATTAAAATCACTGATTGATGATTTTGTGTTTTGATACAACAACGAAAGAATTCAATCAGTATTAAATTGAAAAACACCTCAAGAGTGTTGAGGTGTTTTAGTAAATTAAACTTTTTGTCCACTTTTCGTGTCCCAGTTTATATAGGCTTATTTTTTTATACTAAAATATCAACTTAAAAAAATAAAATGTTAAAATTATAAAGCATAAAACAGCAGTTTATTATGATTGGTTTGAATTTAACTTGCTTTGTCAATTTGCAAGTAAGTTAGCTGCTTAACCGAAAACATTAAGTTAAACTTACCCAATTAGAAATAAACCCTCTATATTATGCAGAAAGAGGAAATTACATATGTCAAGATATACAGGACCAGTATTTAAAAAATCTCGTCGTTATGGTTTTTCTATTCTTGAAACAGGAAAAGAATTTTCTAAAGGAAGAAAAAGAACATACGCACCAGGTCAACACGGAAACAAGAGAGTTAAACTTTCTGATTACGGACTTCACTTATACGAAAAACAAAAAGTTAAATACATGTTTGGTGTAAGTGAAAAACAATTACGTAAAGCATTTGAAAAAGCTATTAAAATTAAAGGTGTTACAGGTACAAACTTATTACAATTACTTGAATCACGTTTAGATAATGTTGTTTACAGAGCTGGATTTGCTCAAACAAGAAGACAAGCTCGTCAATTAGTAAACCACGGACACTTTACTTTAAATGGTAAAAAAGCAAATATTCCATCAATGTTAGTTTCAGTTAACGATGTAATTGAACTTAAAGAAGCTTCAAGAAACAATGTACAAATCAAAGATGCTCTTGAAAACAAACAAGTAGCTGCATGATTAACAAGAAAAGATTTCAAAGTTACATTCGATAGATTACCAGAAAGAAACGAAATGCATACAGAAATCAAAGATGCATTAATCGTTGAGTTCTACTCAAAATAGTAACTAAAGAAAAAGGAGAAAAATTATGAAAAAAGATATTCATCCTCAATACTTTGAAGTTAATGTTAAATGTTCAACATGTGGAAAAGAATTTAATTTTAAATCAGCAAGAAAAAGCTTTACAGTTGATGTTTGTTCAGGATGTCACCCTGTTTACACAGGAAACCGTTCACAAGTTAAAGCAACAGGTAGAATTGATAAATTCAACAAACGTCTTGAAAAAATGGCAAAATAATAATGCTCAGAAAAACAGGTTAATCCTGTTTTTTTATTTTCTTTTTTGACTAAAAAATAAAGAAAAACAATTAGCACCAAATTATGCTAATTGTTGATTTCTTTTCAATTTGAATTTGACTCACTCTTTGAAAGAATAATTATTAATGTAGTATTTAATTAATAAAAGTGAATTAATAACTAAATAACTAAGAAGATAGAAAATAACCGCTTCAAATGGGTGAGGAACTTTGAGGTTCTTGTGAATTGCGTAAAATGAACCACCTTTTTCTCAATCTTTTCGTGAAATACCAGTTGTATTTTGATCGATATCAAGAGCATATGACATAATAATCACATAGCTAAAGAAAATAATTGCCACCAATTGTAAATCTAATCAAACATTTAATAATTTTTTTCCTTTTAATGAATAGTTTTTGTAAGCTAAAACCCCAAAAACTAATAAGAAAAGATGCATAAAGTAATAAAGTCTGAAAACATCACTTCCAATGAAAATATATTTAAATGAAAATGTAGCTCCCTTCTCTGTCATCGGTACAAACGGAATAACTAGAATTGATGCAAAAATACAAAACGGACTAATAACAAAACTAGCGTACTTAGTTTTATCAAAAATCATAGTGAAAAGCAATGCAAAAGTGAAAAATGGACAAAGATCTAAAAATAGTGACTTACCAAGAACGTAACTGTAATATTCGTTATAAGTTCCTTGTCAATTCTCCGGTGTTCGATGTTTGAATAAATCTCCGAGTTGCATTCAATTTCCTCAAAATCTGAAAACAATTAAATACACTAAGAAAAAAATAGCAACAACAATTCGAATCCAATACTTATCTAAATATTTTTGAAAATATTTATTAATAAGTAAACATCCAATTGTTATCAATATCGCTAACAATGTAAAATATAAACTTAATAACATAGACAAATTATAACAAAAAACAAGCTATTTCTAGCTTGTCGGTAATGTTTTAACATTAAATGGCGCGCCCGGCAGGAGTCGAACCCGCAACCTTTAGGGCCGTAACCTAACACTCTGTCCAGTTGAGCTACGGGCGCATAGATTAAAATGGAGGCACCAACGGGATTCGAACCCGTAATCAAGGTTTTGCAGACCCATGCCTTGGCCGTTTGGCTATGGTGCCATATGTGCTTAATTATTATAATTATTTTTTTTAGAAAAGCAAGAAAAAAATTAATTATCTTTAACTCTTTAAGTTTTTATAACTCAGTTCTTAGAACTAAAAATTAATCAACTTCAACTAAATTTTACAAAATAAACTAGGACAATAAAAATTAACATTCCTTCGAATGTTCATTTTTTATATTTTTAAAGGAGAAAAAATGGGTAAACATTTTACAGAAGAACAAGAAAAAGAAATTTATAATACATTTTTTCAATTAGGCAAAAAGTATGCAATTGAACTTATGTATAAATATGGTGCAAAAGCAAAAGATAAATATGTGAAAGCAAGATTACGAGGAATATTAAAACATTATAATTGTAATATGAATAAAAAACCAAGAAAGCCTGGAAGTGGTAGGTCAAGAAAAGTGAAAGAACAAGATATAAATTGAGACATTTTTACACGAGAAGATTTAATTGAAATTGCAAAAAGATATAGAGAAATTACAAAAGATAAATTTAAAACAGAGAAAGTTCAAGAGGCATCAAATATTAATATGGCTTCGTATAAACTTGCTATTTTGTTGTATCTTTGTAGACAAACAATATCCAAACATAAAAGAAATAATTTTGCTCCTAAAAATAAATCCAGAAAAATAAAGTACCAAGACTTGATTATTGATTCATTTAAACAAAATAGATCTAAATATGGTAGACAAAAATTAAAATATTTTATCTTAAAGCACTATAAAATAGACATAAACGAAAGAACTCTAGGAAGATATATGAATGCCTTAGGTTTATTTTGCAATATCAGAAAAAGAAAAAAATTAAAAGAAGTAAAGAACACATCTATCATAAAAGAAAACATTGTGAATAGAGATTATAACGATGTATATAACAGAAATATATATGCTACTGATGTAACATATCTCCCAGCGACAAAAGATGCGATAAACAATAATGTTTATCTTTCAGTAGTGATTAAACATAAAACTAAAGAAATAATTAGTTTTTCTCTTTCCAAATTTAATGATTCAAAATTAATTTACAAAACATTTGAAAATGTTGATTTTGAAAAAAGTTTTATACTACATTCAGATCATTGCTCAACTTATACATCTGATGATTTTTCTCGTTTTATTCAAAATAAAGGTGGAATAATTTCACTTTCAAAAGTGGGAAACAGTTTAGATAATAGAGTTGTGGAATATTGATTTTCAAATTTAAAAACTGAATTAATTAGAGATTTAAATATCAAAGCTATGACTTTGAGTGAACTAGAAAAAGTAATATCTAATTATGTTAATTGATACAACAAATTTAGAATTCAATCATGTCTAAATTGAAAAACCCCATACGAATATAGTATGGGGCTATCCAATTTGATAAATTGTTAATTTTTTCTGTCCTAGTTTAAAAAAGGCTATTTTTAGAAGATTTTTGCTTAACTTGTAAGCGAAAATTCTTGATGATAAAATTTAAAATGTTTGGGATGAATGTAAAACATTCCAGCAATTGAAATACTATCAATATCATATCCAAAGAATCGAATAACAGGAACAAGATTATATCCGAACATTTCTTTTTCTACTAATGTTACTTCATAAACAACATTAGTTAATTCATTTTTAGCAAGCAGAATATCAACAATCGGTTTGCTAATATCAACCGGTTCGTATAAATCTACATTTTTTAATGATAAATAAATTTCTGATTCTGCGATTAATTCTTGATTTTTATAGTATTTTTTTCTAAAAGTACGAAATCCATCAATAAAGATGATTCTCTTCTTTGTTGTTCATTCAGGGAGAGTGACTGGGTCTAGTACTTCATCACCCACTTGCCGATCAGATTCAAAAAGAAAACTAACTGGCTTAATTAAGTTATGGAAGTTTTCGGCAACAAAATGTCCACGCTTTGAAATTGAATATGCAGCACCTAAAGATTCTAACTTTTGGTAAGCTGATACAACAACATTTCTTGAACAATCAAATTTATGCATAAGTTGATGTTCAGAAGGCATGATTTTGTTAACCGGAATTCTTCCTGATTGGATTAAATCCATTAAATACTCAATTATTTGAGTTGTCTTATTTTTTTTCTGCATATTTTAATTATAAACCTTATTTAATTATTTATAAATTTCCACAAAGTGCAAGAATTTGCGAAAATGTTTGGTTTAAAGAAAAATTAATTTTCTATTAAACCTCATTTGAACCAGCTGATGGTCTTGTACTTGATGAAGAAGTTTCATCCATAACATGTTTAATTTTTGTGTATGAGTAGTATTGAAGAACAAGAGGTGTTCTAGAAAGAGGAATATTAGCAAAGAATTGATCTTGACCTTCTCCATATAAGAAATCATAAACATCTTCTGTAACCATACCTGCTTGAATTGCGAAATCAATACTATTGAGTAATTGAGAAACATTTACTTTTGTTGCAGAACTTCCAAAATCTTTCATTACATATGCAGAAATTCCACTTATTGCATCTTTTTGTAATGTGAAGAAAGTTTTGATAACAAGATTTCTTAATTCAACAATTTTATTATAAACTTTGAAGTTTTCGACAGATTCATAAGCTATCGGTAAAGGTGCTGCTTTTGAATTTAAAGAAATTGGTCTTGATGAACTAGAAGTAGTTTCTAAGATAACTTTTTCTTGATCACCTTCTTTTCATAAATTAAATGAATTATTTTTTTGTTTAACAAGATACAAGAATTTATTCTCAATATTTGTTTTTATATCTTCTGCTAATATAAATGAATTAAAAATGTTAAATGCTTCTTCGTTTGTCGGATTTTCACTAACTTGTGCTTGTCCCACTTTTTTTATCGCTTCAAAATAAGGTGCATAGAATTTTTGTGTAAAGTAATTACCTCTACTTGAAGAATTAGATTTAGCAAGTACAATGATGTTTTTAATGAAATATTTAGATACTTCAAGAGCTCATTTATTGACAAATTTTTTAATAAATTCAGCATTTTCTTGAATTTCTTCTTTTGTATTTGTGAATAAAACTAAGTTAGTATAAGAACTAACATATCCTCTTGTATTATATTTTAATGTTGCAATGTGAGAGTTATATTCTTCTTTAAATTCATTAAATTGACTTTGAAGGTTATTTTCGCCTTTTATTGCATCAAAACGTTTGAGTAGAGTTCAAGCTGCCGTTCTTACTTTAATTAAATCAATATAAGCATCTAATTTATCTTGTTCTGTAAGATATTGGTTATATACTACTAAAACTCTTTTAAGAACCTCAGAAGCTTCAGCTGCTTTATCTGTTTCTCTAATAACAACTGATAAAAGAAGTTCAAGAGCTGGTGCTGAAATAGGGTTAGTAAATCAACTTGTTTTAATATATTGTTCTTGAATGTATTTTACTTTTTCACGAATTGAGTTAAGGATATTAGTTTTGTTGTATCCTTGACTTTGTCTTTTGTAAGTTTGTGATAAAGCATTATAAGCTTCTTGTTTTTGAGCAGCTGTTGAGTCAGCGTTTGCTAAAACTGCTTTATATGAATTTAAAGCTGTTGATAAAGGTTGTGAGTAATTTGTAAACTCAATTTCATTAAAATTAGAAATTAAAGTTTCTACTTTTGATAAAAGAGCATTTGAATTTGTTTCATCAAAATTTGCAGGTGTAGTTTCTTCATTTGTTTCGGTAGAAGTAGCATTCCCGTTATCTGATGGGTTTGTTGTAGTTGTAGAACCACCTTGTTCACTACTTGGTTGTTCTGGTGTAGTTGTAGAATTATCATTTCCGTTATTATTTGAAGAAGAATCATTATTTGTGTCGCCAGTGTTGTTAGGATTTGGGTTTGTTTCTGGATTTGTTGGTTCAGATTTAGGATTTTCTTCTTTTGGTTTTGGATCTTTTGGTGCTTCTGATTTAGTTGTATCCTTACATGATACAACTAAAGCGAATGGAGCTATTGAAGTCGCTGAAGCTGACAAAAGTAAAAATTTTAACTTTTTAGTCATTTGTGTCTCCTTAATGTTTTTTATATTTGATTGAGATAATTTTACCATATTTTACAATTCTCAAAATTGCGAGGACAACAATTAAAAAGCAAAAATTTTAAAAAAATGCAAATAAAGCTTAAAATTTGCATTTTTAGAAAAAAGATAATTTTTTGAATAAAAAAATAAAAAAATTTCCATACTAAAAAAGAGAAAAAGCAAAAACAAAAAGCACTTAAACTGGGACACGAAAAGTGGACAAAAAGTTTAATTTACTAAAACACCTCAACACTCTTGAGGTGTTTTTCAATTTAATACTGATTGAATTCTTTCGTTGTTGTATCAAAACACAAAATCATCAATCAGTGATTTTAATTCATTAAAATTTATTTTTGTAATATCGATTAATTTTAAACATTCTGATTTTAAAATTGAAAAGAAATATTCTGCTTCTCTATTATCTAAAGAATTTCCTACTCTACCCATTGATACAACACCATTGTTTTTCTGAATTAAATCTACATAAGTTTTTGAAGAATATTGGAAACCATGATCAGAATGAGCTATTCATTTTTTATCCATTTTGATTTTAGACATATGTTCCATTACTAGTTCTAAATCATTTCTTTTTGAAAGATTATAATTAACAACAAATTTGCTTTTGTGATCAATCGCAACAAATAAAAATACAAAATTGTTTAAGCAATCTTTTGGTGCAGAAATATAAGTAACATCAGTGGCAATTATTTGGTTTGTCTCTCCGTGATAATCACGATTAACAAGATCTATAAATTTTACGTTTGTGTTCTTTTGTTCTCTATCTATTTTCTTTCTTCTGATTAAACAAAATAAGTTTAATCTTCTCATCGCTCTACCAATAGTCCTATAATTTAGATCTATTTGGAATTTTGTTCTAATATAACTTTCCAATCTTTTTCTACCAAACAAACCCTTATTTTTCTTAAATGACTTAATTATTAATTCATCATATTTAGTATTTACAGATTTTTTTCTTGTTTGCTGCTCTTTAGTTTTTAGATTGTGAATTGTTGACTTAGATTTATTAAAGCATAGGCCCAATTTTCTTGTAGAAAGTGAAGATTTCTTAATTTTAGAAATATCAACTTCAATATTATTTCTATCAAAAGAGTCTTTATAAATTTCTAAAATTTCAATCAATTGTTCCTTAGGCATTTTTTCTCATTCCTTTTTTACAATTTCAATAGGAGTAATTTTTTGCCTTTTTGGTCTACCTGACCCTTTACCTTTTTTAGATGATTTACCTGTTTGCGATTCTATATTTATCATTCCTAAATTATATCTGTTATACTTGAAGACAAAATATTTTTTAGCCTCATTGAATTTTCTATCAAAAAAACTAAAACCTCTGATTGAATAATATTTAAGTTCAAAATCATTTTTTGATATCAAATTATTTTTGTAATCTTCATAACTACCGAATAGTTCTAATCATTCATGTGCCTTTAATTGTCTCATAATACCTCCTAAATATATAAAAACACGAAATATGGTTGTGTCCATATTTCGTGTCCTAGTTTAACTTGCGTGCTTTTTATTTTCAAAATTCTTGTTTTCACTCTTTTATTTCTTCCGGAGTTCCTAAAACATAATGATCATCATTAATTTTATTTCAAATTGGTTGCTTGTCTTCATTATATCCGTGCATTGCTGGATTATAAACATACCCAATTAAAGAACCTTTGGTTCCATGAATAGATGGCACTGCATCAAGCAAGCTCTTTGTATAAGGGTGTAAAGAACGCTTCATAATTTCTTCTGTTTTTCCAACTTCTAAAAGTCTTCCCTTATTCATAACAGCAATTCTATCTGAAATATATTCAACCATCCGAAGGTCGTGAGCAATAAAAAGAATTGTTAAGTTATATTTTTCTTTTAGTTCGTTAAAGATGTTAACAACTTGGGCTTGAATTGAAACGTCAAGAGCGGAAATTGGTTCGTCAGCAACAAGAAGTTGTGGACGAAGCACAACTGAACGAGAAATTCCGATTCTTTGTTGTTGTCCTCCACTAAATTCTAGTGGATAACGCTTTAGAACACTTTCATCAAGACCAACACTTTTAAGCATATCTACAACTAAAATTCTTTTACATTCTTTTTCAGATAATTTATTTAACTTGTCACGTTCTTGTTTTTGCTTAGAAAGATATTCTAACGCAGCTTGATTTTGAATTGATGCAAGTTCATCTAAAAATCTTTCGTAAAGTGCTTGATATGCAACATTTTCATTTTGAGCAATATCAGCAGAAAGTTTTTTTGCAAACTCACCATAAAACTGCGGATACTGAGCTTCTGGTAAAAGTTTCTTTAATTCTTTTTCAACTTCTTGATCAAAGTTATAAAGATAAATTTCCTTAGCATTTTTTGTGTTATCAAGTCCTTCGGATACAACTTTTTCAACATTAATGTGAGGGTTTAATGAGTTAGCTGGATCTTGGAAAATCATTTGCACTTTATTAACCATAAAGTTTTCAATTGCTTTATATTCTTTTAAAGCTTTACCAAATTTAAATCCTCGTTTAAGTTTTTTAGGTAAAGTTTTATCTAATAACTGGATTTCACCAAAACTATAAGGAACAAGACCAACTAAAGTTTTACCAATGGTACTTTTTCCACTTCCTGATTCACCTACAAGACCTAAAACTTCACCTTGATAGATATTTAAACAAAAGTCAGAAACAGCTTTAAAAGCTTTTGAACCAGAACCATAAGTAATATCCACATTTCTTAATTTAACTAAAATGTTTTCACCATGTTTTGGCAATAACATTTCTTCTGTTCCTGGTGTTAAATATCTGTAATATTGTTTTTCACCAAAAATAGTACGTTTAGTTTCAACATAAATTGATTGTTCTTTTTGATTCATAAATTAAGCTTTATAAATAACTTTACTTGTTCCGTTATCTGCATGAGTTGCGACAACTTCATGTAAATTATTTTTTAAAGCGTAGTCCTTTCATAATGAAGCAATAACTTTTGGTGGTTCATAACTTGGTGCGTTAACATCAAGTAAAGCACTTTTTACTCTATGTGTTTCTGAAACATAGTAAAAGCTTGGTTCTTGTTCAAAATCAATCCCAAGAGCGTAATCATTTCTTGGAGCAAAAGCATCTCCGACAATATTATTTAAGCTAGCTGGCACGCTTCCACGAATTGTTTTCAATCTTGTACCTAAGTTTAAATCAGGCATACTTAAAATTAAACCTCAAGTGTAAGGATGTTGTGGAAATTCTAGAATCTCACGAGCTGTTCCTTCTTCAATGATTTGACCAGCGTACATAATTGAAATGTAATCACTAATTGAAGCTACCACTCCAAGGTCGTGAGTAATGAAAACAATAGATAAATGAAGTTTTTCTTGTAGATCTTTAATAACATCTAAAACAAGAGCTTGAACAGTTGGATCAAGTGCTGTTGTTGGTTCATCCATAACTAGCACTTTTGGTTCAAGAGCAACAATTGCAGCAATAACCACACGTTGGATCATTCCACCTGACATTTCATGTGGATAAAGTTTCATAACTGCTTCAGGATCATTAATTTTAGTAAGTTTTAAAAACTCAATTGCCCGAGCATAAGCTTCTTTTCTGTTTTTAACAACTTTGTTAATTAACATCCCTTCCATAATTTGCTCACCAACTTTCATTGTTGGATTTAAAGTAGACATTGGGTTTTGGAAAACAGCAGAAACTACTTTACCACGATATCTTGAACGCTCTCAATCTTTTAAGCTAAACTCTTCAACATTATTGTTGTAAAGTTTAATTTCACCGCTATCAATAACAGCATTATCTCCTGTTAAACCATAAAGTAAAGAAGTGATAACACTTTTTCCACTTCCTGATTCACCGATAATAGCATGCACTTTCCCTTCATAAATTTGAATGCTTGGTCCTCTAAGAACTTTGTTTTTCTCACCTGGACGAGCTGGGTTAGTAAATGATAAATGAATATCTTTGATCTCAGCAGCTATTTTTAATTTAGTTCCATCATTAAATGTTTTGTATTGGACATTCTTGTAAAAATCTTCTCAATCAAAAACGGCTTCACGTCTTTTCTTAAAATTAAAGAAGTTAAGTGTTGATTGTTTAAAGTTTTTAACAATCAAAAATGACTTATTTTTGATTTTATTTAATGTTTTATCTAACATTGCTTAACCTCCTTTTATCTTTGTCTTCTAAGTGCATCTTGTACACTTGCACCAATTAATTGCACACTAGCTGTAATTGCAATTAAGAATGATGATGGAATAAAGACGTATCTTAAATATGTTGGGAAGATCTTTTGACCTTGTGAAATTAAGTTTCCAAGAGTTGGAACATCATCAATTGCAAGTCCAATGAATGCAAGTGATGTTTCTGAAAGAATAACACCTGGAATTGTGAAAACTAATTGAGTAATTAAAATTGGAAGAATAACTGGAATATAGTTTTTCAAAATTTTGTAAGTTGGTGTCCCTAAAACTCTCGAAGCAGCAACTCATTCAAGGTGTTTTGCACGCTTAACTTGTGCTCTAATTTGGTTAGCCATTCCAACTCAACCTGTAAGTGAAAGTGAAAAGACAACAACTCAGAAACTTGGGCTTAAAATAATGGTAAGTAAGATTAAGATAATAATACTTGGCACAACTGAAATGATTTTAATTAAGAAAGTCATAATTTTATCAAAAAGCTCAAATTGTCCCATCATAATTCCAATTGTTAAACCAATAATAACTTCGATAAAAGTAATTACAAGTGAAAGTGCAAGTGAATATCTTAAACCTCATCAAAGTCTTGCTCAAAAGTCACGACCAACATCATCTGTTCCTAAGATATGGTAAATACCTTTAGAATCTGTTTGTCCAACTTGCAAGTTTTTATCCATAACATTTGAAATGTTTGGAGAAAGTGTAGTAAATGGAATGATTAAGGCAGCAATAATAATTGCAACTAAAATTAAGAAACCAAAAACACCACCAAAGTTATTTGAAAAACGATAAATAAATTCTTTAAAAAGGTTTGATTCTTTACCAAGATGCATTCCTTCATTATATTTAAAGGTATTTCCAATAATTTTTCATGCTTGATGATTAAATGGTTGTGTAATTGCATTTGGTGCAGTAGGATCGTGTTTTTGATCACTATAAAAGTCTTGCTGACGAATTTTTTCAGCTTTATTTTTTAAAGCTTGATTGAATTTGTTAAGAAGGTTTTTCATTATTTTCCTCTCCTTCTAACTCTTGGATCAATTGCTTCATAAAGAATATCACGAGTTGCGTATGAAAGAATTGTAAGCATAGCAAAGATGATAATTAAGAAAAGAATTACATTATAGTCTTTGGTTTGAATTGCTTGTAATAAAGTTGCCCCTGAACCTGGAATAAAGAAGATTTGTTCAATAAAAATACTTCCGATAAATGATCCAAAAATAACCGCTGGGAAAAAGGTTGCAATTGGGAAAAGAGCAGGTTTTAAGGCGTGTTTTCAAACAAAACGACTTTTTGTTAATCCTTTTAAATAAGCAAATTTAGCATGAACTGAATTAAGTTCACGATTTAATTCAGTTCTAATATATTTAATATACACAATAATGCTTCCTAACGATAAAGCAATTCCCGGTAAAATGTAAGTACTAAAATCATTTGCATCAAATAAGTAAGGTAAACCAATGATCCGACCAATGAAAATTAAGACCAAAGCAAAATAATTGATGGAATTGAAGAAAAGATACTTACAAGAACTGTTGAAACATTATCAACAATTCCACCAGGATTTTTACCCACTCAAATTCCAAGCGAAATTCCAATAGTAACTGTTAAAAACACACTAAAAATTCCAACAAGAAATGATTTGTAAAATCTAGTTCAAATAAAAGTGTTAATTTCTTGACCAGGGAAAAGAGAAAGGGAAATTCCAAAATCACCTGAAAGTAAGTTTTTAAAGTAGTGAAGATATCTTTCAATTAAAGGTAAATTCAATCCATATTTTGCTTCAATTGCAGCGCGAATATTGGCATCTTTAGCACTTGAAACTAATGAGTTAGAACCAGGGACAGCATTAATTAAGAAGAAAGTAATTGTAATAACAATAAAACCAATAATTAAAAACTCAAAAATAATTTTAAAAACTTTTCAAAAAGCTTTTAAAAGTGGTGAGTCAATAGCTGTTAATTTTTGAAATAAATTTAAGTTTTTATTTCTTGAACTAGTGAAAATAACTTTATTATCACTAAGGACAGCATTTGATTTTAATTGTGGATTTGTTTGAGTGTCCATTAATGTCCTCCTGATGGTGTTCTTGGTAATCCTGGTCTTGGCGGTTTAGTTACGTCATAAGCGTATTGTAAATCAAATGTATAAACTGATGAAATTCCAGCTAATTTTTGAAACTTCTCAGTTGGTATCAACTTCCATAAGTGGCACAACAAACGAAGCATCTCTAACAACTTTTTCAAATGAAGCAATTAATCCATAAACATAATCTTGTGTTCATCCCTTTGCAAGTTCTTGATCGGTAAAGTTTCCAGAGAAGAAAGCGTTTAAACGATCTGAATAATTTTGTGATTTTTCATCATTTCTTTGGAATGATAATTCAATTAATTTTGTTCAAAGATCAAGAGTTTTATTTGTATTTGTTGTAATAGGTTCTTCATGTAATCTTGTTCGAGTTTTGATTGTGATTTTCGCAATTTCAGCTGGTGTGTATTTAGCCACAATTCAATAAACTGCTGCATGACGTAATTTTGTAAGTGAATATTTGTATTATTAACTAATAAATATTGAATTAAGTCTTTAATTAAAGCTTTTGTATAAAGTTTTTTATCAGCAAAATCTGTTTGATTTTGGATATCTTGATCAAATTCTTCTGAATATTTATCAGCAAATTTACTAATATCTGTCTTGCTTTGTGAAGCTTTAATTTTGTCAAATTCTGCACGAATTGTTTGATCTGAATTAATTATAGTTTGTA